>NZ_CAJMYZ010000017.1:0-216673 GCF_905220155.1 Paraburkholderia sp. J7
GGTCAGGCCGCAGCATGCGCGCGGCGTGTTGCCGGTGTTCATGTTCTTCCACGGCGGTGGATGGATTCTCGGCGACTATCCGACGCATGAACGCCTCGTGCGTGACCTCGTGGTGCAGTCGGGCGCGGCGGCCGTGTTCGTCGAATACACGCCTTCGCCCGAAGCACGCTATCCGGTCGCGATCAACCAGGCCTACGCCGCAACGAAGTGGGTCGCCGCGCATGGCGAGGAAATCGGCGTCGATGGCGCGCGGCTCGCGGTGGTGGGCAACAGCGTGGGCGGCAACATGGCCGCGGTCGTCAGCCAGATGGCGAAGGACCGTAATGGCCCGGCGATCCGCTTCCAGGGCCTCATGTGGCCGGTGACGGACCACGCATTCGACAACGCCTCCTACGACGCTTTCGAAAACGGTTACTTCCTGAGCCGCGACATGATGAAGTGGTTCTGGAATGCCTACATCACCGACGCGACCGACGCAGGCGAGCGCAACCAACGCTACGCATCGCCGCTGCGCGCCACGCTCGACGAGTTGAAGGGCTTGCCGCCCGCGCTGATCCAGACAGCGCAGTTCGACGTGCTGCGCGACGAAGGCGAAGCCTACGGACATCGGCTCGACCAGGCGGGCAACGACGTGACGACGACCCAGTACAGAGGCACGATTCACGACTTCGGCCTGCTCAACGTGCTCGCCGCCGACGCCCCGACACGCGCCGCCATGCAGCAGATGGCGACGGCATTGAAGACGCACCTGCAACAACGCATCCACTAACACGGATATCGAGAGCCAATCATGAACAACGCCAGACAACTGCTTGCCGCTTACCTTGAGTCGATTCGCGACCCGCACGCGGCAGCCGCATTATTCGCCGACGACGGCGTGCTGGAACTGCCGTATCTGAAGTCGCTCGGCATCGACGGCCGTGCGCAGGGACCGGAAGCGATTGAAGGTTTTATCGCTTCACTGCTCGCGAAAGTACCGGATTTCGAATTTAAAAACGTGCGTTTTCTGATCGAAACGCCGGAGCAGGTCTTCGCCGAATATTAAGTGGAAGCGCTCGTGCCGTCGACGGGAAAAATCTATCGGCAGATGTACGCGGGGCGGCTCGCGGCGCGTGACGGCAAGATCGCGCTGTTGCGGGAGGCACTGGATACGGTAAGGGCAGCAGACGCGTTCGCGATGACCCGTGCCGTCTGATGACGACATTGATGAAAGGCCGCTTTGTCGCTGCGGTCCTTGGAGCTGGCATTCCCGATCGCCGGACTCCCGGGTCGCTTGTCTGCCGCGTAGCCGCGTAGTGGTAATCATTGAAAGGCCTCCTGGCCGCCCAGAGAAGGGGCGCAGGGGGCGCCATCTTCCGTGTATGCATGAAGGCCGGTTCAACGCCGGCATCAGCGTTCGTCGGCAGTCTGATAGCGTGTCAGGCCGGGGGGAAAGTGCAGGGCGAACACTCGCGGGTGCCCTGAGACGTTCAGCCGCTCGTTCACGAAGTCGATGTCATCCCGATCATCGACTGACGGCAGGCGGCGGCGCCGCAGTGACATGCGTACATATTCCGGATATCCGCGGTGACATCGCCATCGATTACGAGGCCGCAGTCGATGAAGAGTTCGTCCCCGGCCCGGATGGCGGCGACTGTATGAATAAAAACCCGATCGCCGGCTTCGATTGCTTCGCAGTTCGGTGTGCATGCATGGTTCAGGAAGCGCGCGCTGTTGCCGCCGCGGCTCCCATCAATCACCCGGCCCTGATCCGGATCTCGCATGATGGCGCGGCGCACGCCTTGTGAGCGGCGTGGGGTTCCGAACATGTGCAAGCCTGAACGGGCGGCGAGTCCGATTGCCAGGGAAGCCGTCAACTTGCGCGGGTTCTCAGCGTTTGGTGTGGAAGTCTATCCGGACGATCACGGCGTTTGTTGTGCGCGCAACCGTGCAATCTTCGGCGCAATCATGACGCCTTGGCATGGCGCTTCTGACAATCGTTGACAGTGGGGCAAAGCCAATGCGCATATCATTGAGCTATGCATGCATTGCCACAACAAATATGCTTCCGCTTCCCTTCGCTATCCTGGCCTCGATCCTTCTTGGCGCAGCCCTTTGTGTGCTCGGCCTTCTGCTGCTCGGTTGTCCGATGTAGGGTACCTCGGATGGTGGGGGAGCGAGCATGGCGGAACATGGCGTACAAGGAGCGAATGGGTCATATCGTTAAGGGTTATTCGATGCCTGCCATCGGCCACAGGAATGTGATGGCGGCTCTGCGCGTGTTGGCAGGCGTCGAATAAGCCTCGATGGAGGAAACCGCGGGGCGCGCCGATTCGCTCGGAGTTTCGCGGCTATGGCGATTGATAGGTCAGGATGCTGCGCGGTGTGGGATGCGGCGCGACCAATCGGGATGTGGGATGGGCGTTGACGCGGTGGCGAAGCGGTGCAGTCGTGCAATCGCGATGATGCAGCGAGCACGCGAGGCAGGTCGCGACGTGATATGCGCAAGCGTCCGCTCGTGGGCCGCATTGACGCGAAGCCGACGTTCGACATGCAGATCGGGGAACCGTGGAGCTCATGTCTGACCCCGTCGCATCGGCGGTGCGCGGATCGGAGCGGTGGGCATGATGATGTCGATGACGATCATTGGCGCGCCGCAGTGGCGGCAGATAAAGGTGGGCCGGCGTTCAATGAGAGCGTCGTCTGGTGACAGGCTGAGCCCGGGTGCAACATGCAGCAGTTCGCGCACCTTTGCTAGATTGGCTCGACGCACCGGGTTGGCAAGCAATCCATAGTGACGGATCCGATGGAAGCCGCCGGGCAGGACATGGAGCAGGAAGCGGCGCATGAATTCGTCAGATTCGAGGGTCATGGCCTTGTAGCGGGTACGCCCCTTGGCACGGTAGTCCTTCCAGCGGAACGTCACGCCGCGTTCATCGAAGGAGATGAGACGCTGGTTGGAGATGGCGACGCGGTGCGTGTAGCGTGAGAGGTACTCAAGCACCGCCTTCGGTCCGGAGAACGGGCGCTTGGCGTAGACCACCCATTCGCAGGTGCGTAGCGGTGCAAGCCACCGGGCAAAGGTGGCAGGGTCCGCGAGCTCGGTGTACTCGCCGAAGAACTGCAGTTGGCCATGCCGGTGTGCCACTTCGAGCGCTTCGAGGAAGCGGCGGCGGAACAGGCGTGAGAGCACGCGCACCGGCAGGAAGAAGCCGGGCCGGCACGTAATCCAGCGCTCGCCATCGGGCGAGAGTCCGCCGCCGGGTACGATGCCGTGCACGTGTGGATGATGCGTGAGTGCTGAGCCCCAGGTGTGCAGGACGAGCGTGGCCCCGATCTGGGCGCCGAGGTGTCTGGGATCGGCGGCGATCGTGCGCAACGTGTCGGCGGCGATGTCGAGCAGCAGGCCGTAGATGATCCGTTTGTTGTACCAGGCGATCGCGCTGATGGGTGCGGGAAGCGTGAAGACGACGTGGAAGTATTCGATGGGTAGCAGATCGGCCTGGCGTGCCTCCAGCCAGCGGTGTGCGGCGCTGGCCTGGCACTTCGGGCAATGCCGGTCCCGGCACGAGTTGAAGGACATCTCTGTCCTTGCGCAGCCTGAACAGCGCAGCACATGTCCGCCCAGTGCCGCCGTGCGGCACCGTTCGATGGCCGACATGACCTTCAGTTGCCCCGGGCTCAGCCGTACCGTGTTTCGCCATGCTGGCCCGCGGGCGCGGAAGATGTCCGCGACCTCAAGCACGGGACGTCCTGCGGGGCCAGTCTATTCGGAGGGCAGGAGCTCCAGTGGGCTGGTGACTTCGCGCAGCAGGTCGGTGGCCACCTGCGCGTAAAGCGCAGTCGTCTCGAGCTTCTTGTGACCGAGCAGCACCTGGATGACGCGGATGTCGACCTTCTGTTCCAGAAGATGGGTGGCGAAGCTGTGACGCAGCGTGTGCATGGACACGCGCTTGTCGATCTGCGCAGTCACGGCAGCGGCGTGTATTGCGCGGTTGAGCTGCTTCGGGGTCAGTGGGTTGACGGGATCCATGCCCGGAAACAGCCAGCCACCATCGAGCATCTTCCCCTGGGCACGCGCGACGCGCCACCAGACGCGCAGGCGTTCGAGCAGCACGGGCGAGAGCATCGCGTAGCGATCCTTGCGGCCCTTGCCCTGCTCGATGCGCAGCGTCATGCGTTGGCTGTCGATGTCGCCGACCTTCAGCGCGACCACTTCGCTCGCGCGAAGGCCGGCGCCGTAGGCAACCGAGAGCGCAGTTTGGTGCTTGAGATTGCCCGCCGCGGCAATGAGCCGGCGGACCTCATCGGGGCTTAGGACGACGGGCAGCACACGGGGCACGCGCACCGGCTGCATGCCAGCCATCAGTTCGGGCTGCCTGAGCGTGACCTCGAAGAAGAACTTCAGCCCGGTGATCGCGGCATTGAGAGAAACCGGAGAAGTACCGTGATCGACCAGATGCAACTGGTAGCGTCGCAGGTCCTCGGCGGAAGCCGTGTCGGGAGAGCGGCGGAGAAACCCGGCGAACTCTCGCACGAACCTCAGATAGGCGTACTGGGTCTTCGGAGAAAGCTGACGCATGCGCATATCGTCGATCATGCGCTGGCGCAGCGGGCTGACGGCTGGTTGGAAGGAGGTCATGATTCGGCTCCTGCTGAAGAACGAGGCGGATTGCCTCATTCGCCAACATAGAACCGGGCGCCCGGCCTCTCCCTGACCTCAAGCGTCGGACCGTAGCCCCTACCGCGTAAGCGGTTTAGTCCATCGACCCAGAGCGGTCCTCCGATGCATCTTGCTACCAACGACTCGTTTCAAAGCTATTCCGGTCATTCCTTCGAACACCGATGATTCGTGAACGGAAGAGGTGTTGCCCGAAGCATTTGGCCGACCGCTGCCCCACAGCATCGCACGAAATCTACCCCTTGCGGTGGCTCACGGTCCTCCACGCGAACGGAAGCAACCGGCAGCACAGCGCTGCCGGCTCGCGCGAGTCACCACATTCGCGTACCTCGTTCACCCTTTGAGTTTCTCGAAGTCCGGTAGGCCCCAGGACTTGTCGAAGAACGCTTGCGTCGGCGCGTAAAAGCGGAAGTAGGCGAACCAGCCCTTGTCCGGTACGGTCTGTATCCAGTTCGCTTCCTTCCCGGGGGGCGCCGTCGGGCCAAAATAGACGTCGATGGAGCCATCCGCGTTTTTGACGATGTCTTCCTTGCGTGAAGACAGATCGGGCCGTCCCTGCGCGGCAACGACCATTTGCCGCGTGCCCTCGTCGTATGCGGTCACCGACCAGAATTGCTCGACTGGAGGATCAGGCGGAACGTGCAACTTGTAGGTATTGCCGCCACTCAGCCAGTTGCCGTCGCGATCGCTGTACGAGGCAATGTAACGTTGCCCGACGCCGGGTGTCTGCGTCAGCATTCCTTTTGAAACGGCCACTGCTTCGTAGAACCAGGCTGCCCGCTCGTCGAACTGGTCGCAGTCCGCCGCACGTTGATCCACAGAGACGACAAGCGCGTGCTTCCAGTGCGTACCAGGCCAGAAGTCGGGCTCTACCCGCTTGTCGGAAGTGTTCGCCTTGGCCATTGCTTCGCCTACGACCGCAGCGTCTTCGAGGATTTTCTTCTGGCGCGCATCCGGATTGAATGGCTTGCCCTTTTCGATTCCAAGGAAGCGGAGCTGCGGCAGGATCAGGCGATCTCTCTCCATGACGGGCTCGCTCTGAATCACGTTGTTCAGGCTCTCCCAATAGGCCATGCCATGCGGGGGCATTTGACTCCACACTTCGTCGCCGGCTGGACGCACGGCCATGGCCGGCCCTGCGCCACTGGGTGACCACTGGTAGGTCTTAATGCCGGGAACGATCTCGCGGATTTCCTTTTCCTTGTCAGCGCCCAGAAGTCTCACGCCGGCGAATACCGTCCTGCCCGCAGACTGGACGACATAGTAGCCTTCAGGGTCTACCGTCGAGTGACCGGGCGGCAGGATCAGATACTTGCCACCCTGGCCCTGGTCCGGGCCGACTACGCCAAGATCCGCGAGAACACGCTGCCACGCGTCCATGATCATGCCCGCCATCAGGCCCCGCGGAAGTTCCACGACCAATGGCCCGCTCTCCTGCAGATCGATCAGCGTGGCGATATAGGGTGTTGTGTAATTTGGCGTGAGAATGCCGAGTTTTTCCTTGAAGTCGAGATACGAGAGCATCTGGCCGTTTTGCGCCTTGAACACGTCGCGATGGGCCGATCGCCATTGCTCCATGCCGACCGCCGGAATGCCCCAGAGATACGCCTGGCAGGCGCGCTGGAAATCCATTTCATCGTAGAGCTTCTGCACTGTCTCCTGTGACGGATAACCGCTCTCAAAGGCGAGTTTGCCGATGCGCGTGTCGACAATTTCCTGGGCGACACGGCTTGCCGGGCTGCCAGGAAGGGCGCTGAACGTAAAGATGGATGAAAGCGATCTCACTGTAACCTCTTTCAACGAGCGTGTTCAGGGATGACTTCCTTCGCCGGTGAAGTTGCCAGTTAAGTCCTTGGCGGAGCACTCCATTGCGTGCGGCGCCGCTCGACCTTTGTTCCCGGAAGGAGCCGAAGGCAGGGGCAGGAAATCGAGCCTACTTTGCACGTAGAGGCCAGTGACGATCCATAGGGGTTAAGGGCAACTGGATTGCCCTTGAAGGCAATGCAACGTTATCGATCGTGCCGCCATGGACGAAAGGGGCAGATCCTGCATGATCGGGCAACTGAATTGCCCCAACTCCCTATCGCGTCCGTTTCAAACCTCGGTAACACTGCCAGACGACACTCGTCTGCGTGTCGAAAGCAGGATTCGGCCGTCGGCCGCACGCATCAATTGACCGGGTCGGGAACAACGACGTCGAATAGCAACGCAAATCGAGCGACGCTGTTCGCGTTGTCTGTTGCGTCAACTTTCGGAGGCCACACCATGGCACAAACGAGTCGATTCGATGCCCTCGCGAACAGCGCATTCGTCGAAGGACGGCCAACCGCCGAGACGGCGAGCTCGCTCAAGGACGAGTTACTGTTTCAGCGCGCCACCCAGACTTACCTCTGGGCCATGCCCTTGCTCAACACGATGGGCATGCGCGACGGCTTCGCCGACGCATACGGCACCGGCTACAACGTCATGGCGATCTGGGAAAAGCGTCTCGACGCAAAGACGCTGATCACGACGCCAAATTCCGACCTGATCTACGGCATGCTGTTCGTCAATCTCGCCGACACGGGGCCGCTGGTTTTCGATGCGCCGCCAAAGCTGCAAGGCATCCTGCTCGACATGTGGCAACGCCCGGTACCCGGGCCGACGGTCAATGGCATTGCCTACGCCGGCGACCTCGGCCTGCCGGGACCGGACGGTGGCGCGGGCGGCAAATTCCTGATTCTTCCGCCGGGCTACATGGGCGACGTACCTTCGGACTACTACGTATATCGCTCCGGGACGAACAACATCTTCATTTTCCTGCGCTCGTTCTATCAGTCGCTCGACAACATCGGCCCCGCGTCGGATCTCCTCAAGCAATCCGTGCTGTATCCGCTTGGCAAGAAGGACAGCGCGGAGAAGATGAAATTCGTCGACGCTTCGGGCGTGCCGCACGACATGCTGCCGCGCAGTGACGCCACCGCGTTCCGTGATCTCAAGTATCTGGTGGATACCGAAGGCGGCAGCCTCGCCGATCCGGACTGGTTGGGCATGCTTGCCGGCATTGGCATCGTGAAGGACAAGCCGTTCGAGCCCGACGCCAACACGACGAAGATTCTCGACGATGCCGCGAAAACGGGCTACAAGACGAGTCGTGTGATCGGGTTGCAGGCAGGCAGTGAACTTCGTGTCTTCGAAGACCGGCAATGGGTGAATCCGGTCAACAACGTTTCCGCGCGCTGGCCTAACGCCGTCAATGACCTCAGTTTCTCTTCGAACAGCGGCGGCCATCGCGACCTCGATGCGCGCATCTGGTTCTTCACGGACTACTACTCCATCAGTCCCGGCATGGTGTCGATGACAGCGGGTAAAGGCGCCTTCTACATGATCGCGTTCAACGATGAATCGGGCCAGCCGCTGGTGGGGACGCAGAGCTACAGGGTCACGCTGCCCGCGAATATCCCGGCGGAGCTCTTCTGGTCGGTGACGTTGTACGACGCCTCGAATGCATCGGGCCTCCAGAACGGTCAGCCATTCCCGTCGCTAGGCAAGCTCAATCATCCGAAGGAAAACGCGGACGGCAGCACGACGCTTTACGTCGGACCGGAGGCGCCCCAAGGTGAGGATGGCAACTGGCTGGCCACGGCGCCAGGGAAGGGCTTCTTTGCGATCCTGCGGCTCTATGCACCGGCCGAAGCCGCGCTCAACGGCAGCTGGAAGCCAGGCGACTTCGAACGCGTGAAGTGACAGATGCGCGGGCGTGGCCGCGCTGTCGTTGATCGCGTGCAGCCAATCGTCGCCGGGGCCGGGCGCGCGTGTGCGCCCGCGTCACGAGCACTAAAGCGTCAATCCGCCGGGTTCGACCGATACCGGTTGCGATACTCGCGCGGACTGATGCCATGCAGCCGTTTGAATCCGCGGCTGAAATTCGACATCTCGCTGAAGCCCGTGCGTTCCACGATCTCACCGATCGGTAAAGACGTTTGCCGCAGGTACCAGCACGCCAGTTCGCTGCGCACTTCGTCGATCAGGTCCTGGTAAGCGAGATTCTCGGCGCTCAGGCGGCGGGCGAGCGTGCGTTTCGATACCGCGAGTTGCGAGGCGACTTCCTCGAGCGTGGGCCACTGCGGCGCCTGGGCATTGAGCAGTTTGCGGATACGCGCGCCCACGTTGCCGGATATTCTCGTCAGCTCTTCTTCACCCGCCATTGTCATCAGGCGATACAGATCGACGTCGGCGGTCGGTGAGGGCTTGCGCGCCGCGTTGGCCGTAAAGCCGACGCTGAACGCTGCCTCGCCAAAGCGGAAGCACGGCGACATGACGTTGTGGACGCTTCCCAGATCGGCGGGGGCGTGCCACGGAAAGCCGATGAACCCCTCGCTCAATGTGAGCGGTTCGGAAATCGCCCGAAGGATGTTCAGGATCGCGACCGCCGTCGCGTACTGCAGAAAGCGTTCATAGGCGCGCAGGTCGAGGCGCGGGGTCATCTGGATCGTGACCAGCCGGTCGTCTTCGGCGAAACGATAGTTGAAGAGACCGTTGCGCATCGGCACGTAGCGCACGACGGCCTCCATCGCGTCCCGGATCGTCGGGCTCGAGATCGCGGCCATGCCCATCGGACCGTGCGCGCCGCCCGGGATCGCCATACCGACTTCAACACCGGAGAGTGGACGCGTTGCCGCGAGGATCGCGTCGAACGAAGGCAAAAAGTCGATGATCGGGAGAAGCCGCGCGAGTCCCGCCGGCGGCCGCGGACTGGGGAGGTCGCGCTCTTCGAGCAGCCTCGCGAAGATGTGGAAATAGGACGTGTGTATCGCCGGTTCGAACCAGCCCGCCGGCATGTCACGGGCCGCCACCCTGCGATTTCCCCTCCCAGCCGTGCTCATCTTGTCCCCACCCACCATTAATTTTGGCATCTTAGGATAAATTTATGGCACGTACAACCCTGTGCCTGTGCGGGGTGTCCCGTGAGAATGGCCGACAGTTGACCTCGCCCGATTCGCGGCGCGGTAAAGCAAAAACAAAGTCGGAGACACCATGCAATACCCGAGCGCCACGCTTTCGACGGAGGCAGACCATGTCGTCTAATGCCTCGTCCAAAAACCCCATCAAGATTCCCGCGGAAAAAAAGGCCGAACTCTACCGCCTGACGAATCCGCCTGCGCTCGCGTGGCCGACGTTGTGGCTCATGCTCTACATCGTGGTCGGCACCGTTGCCGTCGATGTGGCGGCCTTCAAAGGCTGGATTCCGATGTGGGCCGGCATGCTGCTGAACGTAGCCACGATGTGGCCGGTGTTCCATGTGGCGCACGACGCGCTGCATCGCGCCGCGTCGTCGAATCTCACGCTGAACGAATGGATCGGCCGCATCGGTCTCGTGCTCGTCGTGCCGCACGTCTCGCTCGAAGTGTTCCGCTACTCGCACATGATCCATCACCGCTTCACGAACGATCCGCAGGACCCGGATCATTACGTGCACGGCCCATGGTGGAACATCTGGCTGCGCTGGATGACCTTCGACCTGTACTACGCCTGGTACAACCTGCGCAGCGGCGATCCGCGTGCGAAGAAAACGCTGCGCCAGACCATGCCGTATGTAATCGCGACCATTGCCATCGTGGCCGCGCTCTGCTATTTCGGCCACGCTCGCGAAGTGCTGATGCTGTGGCTGATTCCGTCGCGCATCACGCTCGGTCTCATCGCATTCACGTTCCTTTGGCTGCCGCACCTCGACGGCGACGAGAACGGCAAGCTCGTGCACATCACGACGGCCGCATCGACGAGCAACAACCTGACTGCCGGCACGACCATGCGCCTTGGCCGCGAGCGCGTGCTCGAACCGCTGATGCAGTGGCACAACTATCACCTGATCCACCATCTGTGGCCGACGACACCGTCGTACAACCACCGCGCCGTATGGGAATTGATGGAGCCTGAACTGCGTGCGCGCGATCTGCGCATCCAGCACGGCTTCGACCTTATCCCAACGTTCCACCCCGGCGGCACGACCGCGGCCGGCACGCATTGATTCGAGGCTTCACGTGAAGAAATACCGCTGTTCCTATTGCGCCCATGTGTACGACGAAGCGAAAGGCGATCCGGATTCCGGCATTGCGCCGGGCACGCGCTTCGAAGATATTCCCGACGACTGGAGTTGCCCCGAGTGCGGCGCCGCAAAGTCGGATTACTTCCTGATTGAAGACTGAGACTACGTAGTCAGCAGTTCATAAGGCGAACGGACTGAGATCCGGCCCAAAAAATCGGAGACATCGAATGAGAATCGCAAAGGTAGTCATTGGCCTGCTGATCCTGATTGCAGCGGCTGGCGGGTTGGTCGTCTTCTGGGCGTCGTCGAAGCTCAAGCACGACGATCCGGCCACACCGCGCCCGGAATTCACGCGTTACGAACTCGATTCGGGCGTGGCGGACGGCAGCGCGAAACCCACGCCCGTGGGTTACGCCGTGGACAGCGCAGGCCGCCAGTGGATCCTGCCCGAGATGCCGAATGCGCGTGCGCTCGACATTCATACGGCGGCCAACACGAAGCACGACCTGAGCCTGCATACCTGCTTCTGGCCGGGCCCGCGCGCGCGCAGCGGTGTGTACACCAACGACCAGAACTCGTTTCATTTCGAAAACCAGTTCCCGGATACCGCCACGACCTACGTGCCTACCGCGTTCAAACTGCCGCCCGGCGCGAAGCTCGTGATCAAAGGCCAGTATCCGCACATGCGTCACTGGAACTTCAACACGTACAACGCGAAGGGCCAGCCGCAGGACTCGCTGAGCGACATCGACATCAATCCGGATGCGGGCTCGTCCAATCCGTTCCGCCCCGGCGTGCCGCGTAACGTCGCTGCGCGCAATTACACGGTCTATATCGTGAGCGGTCCGGCGCCCGGGCAACGTGCGGCCAACACGCTCTACACGAATGCGGATGCCGGTGAGGAAGTGTTCCTCTGGATGCGCAACTTTGTGCCCGACAACAGCGTCGATTACGCGGGCGCGGTGCCGCTGCCGGGCATCCAGCTTCAGATGGCCGATGGTTCGGTCCTGAACGAAGACGCCGCCTGCGCCGCCACCGACACGCCGATGCGCGGCAAGCAACTGCCGCACAACGTCAATCCGATCGCGTGGGAGGTGCTGACCCATCTGCCCTGGGTCGATTCGGAGAACCCGGGCGCGTCGGACGCGACCGTGCGTCCGCTGCAGGCCTTCTTCAATCGCAAGCAGGTCGTGCTCGACGCCTTCGTGCCCGCGCTCGCGCCGAAGGATCCGGAACTGCTGGGTGGCTGGTGGAGCAACAAGGCCACGCGCTACGGTTACACGTTCCTGAGCCGCAATTTCGGCAAGGTCTACGTCGTGACGGGGCGTTTGCCGACCACGCCGAAGACGTACAACGGCGAAACGAACAACGACGCCGACGCGCAGGTTCGCTACGTCTCGTTCTGCACGGGCGGATCGCTGGCCGCTGCCACGACGACCGATTGCCTCTACGACGAACAGGTGCAGCGCACGCTCGACAAGGCCGGGCACTATTTCATCGTGGTCACGCGTCCAGAAGATCGTCCGACGAACGCCACCGAGCAGTGCGGCGTGGAATGGATGGACTTCGGCAACGGCGACGGCCTCGTGAGCGGTTCGTCGGAGTGGGCGATCTTCATCAACCGCCACACGATGATCAATCCTTCGTTCAAACAAAGCTGGTTTGCCGTCAAGAAGCCGGGCACCGAAGCCGAAGCCATGGGCGACTATCTGCCGCGCGTCATCAACATGCGCGAGAAGGCGAAGTTCGAAGCGCTCGGGTGCCCGGTCGATACGTCGAAACTCACCGGCATGCTTGCCGCCAACTAATTGCGCCTGAACTGGGCACATCGAGGGGAACGGCTATGACGCATCGCGAGTTCGACTATGTGGTGATTGGCGGGGGCTCGGCGGGCAGCGTGATCGCCGGGCGGTTGAGCGAGGACGCGCGCACGAGCGTCCTCGTGCTGGAGGCGGGCGGCCGCGGCGACAGCGCCGTTGTACGCACGCCGGCAGGGGTCGTCGCGATGCTGCCGACCAAGGTGAACAACTATGGCTTCGAGACCGTTCCGCAGGTCGGGCTGAATGGCAGAAAGGGCTATCAGCCGCGCGGACGTTGTCTCGGCGGCTCCTCGGCCATCAACGCGATGGTCTACATCCGCGGACATCGTTCGGACTACGATCATTGGGCCGCGCTCGGAAATCATGGCTGGTCGTACGAGGACCTGCTGCCGTATTTCATTCGCAGCGAGAACAACGCGAACATTCGCGGCGCCCTGCACGGCAACGACGGGCCGCTGCATGTGAGCGACCTGCGAAGCGGCAATCCGTTCCAGCAGATCTATCTCGATGCGGCGCGCGAAGCCGGTTTTCCGCTGACCGCCGATTTCAATGGCGAGCAGCAGGAGGGCGTCGGCATTTACCAGGTGACGCAGAAGAACGGCGAGCGCTGGAGTGCAGCGCGCGGTTATCTGCATCCGCACATGGGCAAGCGCAGCAATCTGGACGTGCTCGATGGCGCGCAGGTCAACCGAATCGTGTTTTCGGGCAAGCGGGCGACCGGCGTCGAGTACGTGCGCGACGGCGAGACCTTCACCGTCAACGCGCGCAAGGAAGTCGTGTTGTGCGCGGGCGCCTTCCAGTCGCCGCAACTGCTCATGCTGTCGGGCGTGGGTCCGGCGGAGCATCTGCGCCAGCACGGCGTACGGGTGCTGCACGAGTTGCCCGGCGTGGGCGCGAATCTGCAGGACCACCCCGACTTCATTTTCGGGTATCGGGCAAAGAGCCTCGACCTCGTGGGCTTCTCCGCCGGCGGCACGCTGCGCATGGTGCGCGAGACGGCGCGCTATCTGCGCACACGTCAGGGCATGCTCAGCAGCAACTTCGCCGAAGGTGGCGCCTTCCTGAAGACGGATGCGTCGCTCGCGGCACCGGATATTCAGCTTCACTTTGTCGTGAGCCTCGTCGAGGATCATGCGCGCAAGCTGCATCTTGCGCATGGCTATTCGTGCCACGTGTGCCTGCTGCGCCCGCAAAGCCGCGGCACCGTGACGCTCGCCGGCAACGATCCGCGTTCGGCACCGCGGATCGACCCGGCGTTCCTTTCGCACGATGACGATCTCGAACGGCTCGTCGCCGGGTTCAAGATGACGCGCCGTTTGATGGACGCGCAGCCGCTGGCCCGTTTGCGCAGCGGGGATCTGTTCACGGCCGACGTGCGCACCGACGACGACATTCGACGCGTGCTGCGCGAGCGCGTCGATACCGTCTATCACCCGGTGGGCACCTGCAAGATGGGCGTCGACGATATGGCCGTGGTTGATCCGCAACTACGCGTGCGCGGCGTCGCGAACCTGCGCGTCGTGGATGCCTCCATCATGCCGACGCTGATCGGTGGCAACACCAACGCGCCGATCATCGCGATCGCCGAGCGCGCGGTGGATCTCATGCGGGCGACGGCGTAGTCGTCGTGGTCGCCTGCGATTTGAAGAACGCAATTGAAACTGGCTTAGCATCATGAGCAATCAACCCGAGCCCACCTACGTCATCGACCCGGACCGCTGGCCGAATCTCGTGGCGCTGTTCGAGCACGCCATGGAACGTTACGCGGACAAGCCCGCGTTCACGTGTCTCGGGCAAACACTGACCTATCGCGACGTCGATGCGCAGTCGCGCGCGTTTGCCGCGTATCTGCAATCGGAGCTGAAAGTCGGAGCGGGCGACCGCGTGGCCATGATGTTGCCCAACCTGCTCGCGTTTCCGGTCGCCATGATCGCAATCGCGCGCGTGGGCGCTGTGCAGGTCAACGTGAATCCGCTGTACACGGCGCGTGAACTCGAACATCAACTCAACGACGCCCTGGCGACGACGATTGTCGCATTCGGCGGCGTGGCGGCAACGGTCGTGCAGGTCGCGAGCCGCACCGCGCTGCGCAACGTCATCACGGTCGGTGCGCCGGGCGCGACGCCCGGCGTCGAACCCAGCTCGCCGATGGCGCGCGCGGTCGCGTTCGAGTCCGCCATCGAGATCGGCCAAAGCTTGCCGTTCAAGCCAGCCGAGATCGATCGCGACGACCTGATCTTCCTTCAGTACACGGGCGGCACGACGGGTGTGGCGAAGGGCGCCTCGCTCTCGCATCGCAACCTGCTCGCCAATGTCGAGCAATTCAAGTCGATCATCCCGGACAACCGCCGTGAAGGCGAAGAACGCGTCGTGACGGCGATTCCGCTGTATCACATCTTCGCGTTGATGGTGAATTTCATCACCTACTTCTCGCTCGGCGGTCACAACTGGCTCGTGCCGAATCCCCGCGACGTGAATGCGCTCATTGACGTGCTGAAGACTTCGCGCTGCTCGGTTTTTACAGGGGTAAACACGCTGTTCACGGGCCTCGTTGCGCATCCGCGCATCGGTGAAGTCGACTTCTCTTCGCTGCGCATGGCGGGCGGCGGCGGCTCGGCCATCATGGAAGCGACGTCTGCGAAGTGGAAGGCGTTGACCGGGGTGTTCATCCGGGAAGGCTACGGTTTGTCGGAAACGAGCCCTATCGTGAGCTTCAATCCGCCCGATGTGGACAGCTTTAACGGCACGACGGGCCGGCCTTTGCCCGGCACGCGCATCAAGATCCTCAAGGACGACTACGCCGAGGCTGCCAAGGGCGAGACAGGCGAAATCTGCGTGAAGGGTCCGCAGGTCATGCGCGGCTACTGGCGCAAGCCTGAGGCCAACCTGGTGGCCTTCACGGCGGACGGCTATTTCCGCACCGGCGATATCGGCCTGCTCGACGAACGCGGCTTCCTGAAGATCGTGGACCGCAAGAAAGACATGATCATCGTGTCGGGCTTCAACGTGTTTCCGAACGAAATCGAGTCCGTGGTGAGCGCGTGCGCAGGCGTGCAGGAATGCGCATGCGTCGGCGTGAAAGACGAGCGCACGGGCGAGGCGGTCAGCGTCTACGTGGTGCGCGCGCCGGGTTCGACGCTCGAGGCCGACGCATTGATTGCGTGGTGCCGCGAACAGCTCACGGCATACAAGGTGCCGAAACAGATTGTTTTCGTCGACGCCCTGCCGAAGTCGACCGTCGGCAAGGTGCTGCGCAGGGAACTGCGCGCGTAACACCGTGATCTCCAACCTGCGAGAGGAAAATAATGAATGCACCGATGATGCACGCGGACGCGCCGGCCATTCCCGCTGACTTCACTGCCTGCCACGATGCGCAGCGCGAGGCCCATCTTCAGAATCCCGAGCCGGACTATCGCGAGCGGCTCGCCGACCTCGCGTCCCTCGGCCGGCTCATCAAGGACAACCAGCAGGCAATCGTCGAGGCAATCAGCCGTGACTATGGCAACCGTTCCGAGTTCGAGACATTGTTCGGCGAGATCTTCGTCGTGCTCGAAGGGATCAAGTCAACTTCGAAGCACCTGAAGAAGTGGATGAAACCGCAACGACGTCAGGTCGACGTGCTGCTGTATCCGGGCGCGTCGAACACGCTGATTCCGCAGCCGCTCGGCGTTGTCGGCGTGATCGTGCCGTGGAATTTCCCGATCAACCTGACGTTCTCGCCGCTCACGGCCATCTTCGCGGCGGGCAATCGCGCGATGGTGAAAATGTCCGAGAATTCGCAGCATCTCGCAGACCTGCTCATGCGCGTGAGCCCGCGCTATTTTCCCGAGACGAAGCTGAAGTTCTTCGACGACGGCGGCGGTCGTGGACCCGCGTTCTCGTCGATTCCGTTCGACCATCTGCTGTTCACCGGGTCGGGCGCGACGGGCCGTGCGGTGATGGCCAATGCAGCACGCAATCTCACGCCGGTCACGCTCGAACTCGGCGGCAAGGCGCCGGCGATCGTCGGTCCCGACTTTCCCGTGAAGACGGCCGCGGAACGCATCATGTGGGCGAAGATGTTCAACGCGGGCCAGATCTGCACGAACGTCGATTACGTGTTCCTGCCCGAAGAAGGCGTGACGGAGTTCGTCGGGCATTGCAAGCGGCTCTTCGCGGAACGCTTCCCTGACATCAATGCGAATGACTTCACGTCGATTATCGATGAGCGCTCGTACGAGCGCCTTCAGCACACGCTTGAAGACGCCCGCAACAAGGGCGCGACGCTCGTGAATCTGGCGCAAGGACAGCGGCCGGACCGGAGCGTACGTAAATTTGCGCCGCACCTCGTGCTCAACCCGACCGCTGACATGATCGTGTCGCAGCGCGAAATCTTCGGGCCGATCCTGCCGATCCGCACGTACCGCGACAAGACAGAAGTTGCGCGCTACATCAACGCGCACGACCGGCCGCTCGCGCTGTATCCGTTCACGCGCGACAAGCAACTGCAACGCTTTTATATCTCGCACGTGATGTCGGGCGGCGTGTCCGTGAACGAAGCGATGCTGCACATCGTGCAGCACGACCTGCCGTTTGGCGGCGTCGGCCCCAGCGGGATGGGTCACTACCACTCGCGCGAGGGCTTCACTACGTTCTCGAAGCTGCGACCGGTCTTCCGCCAGGGACCGATGTCGGGCATTCAGATGCTGCTTCAGCCGCCGTATCACGGCAAGGCACTGAAGCTGATCAAACTGCTGATCAAGTTGAAGGGGTAAGTGGGGCAATGGACGAAATGAGTGGGCAGCAAGGCGCGATCACGGTGATCGGTGCAGGCGCGGCGGGCTGGGGCACGATACGCGAGTTCAGAAAGCGCGACGCTGTGACGGAGGTCACACTGATTAGCCTCGATGATGCCGACTTCTATTCGAAACCGGCAATCTCGAACGCGCTCGCGCAAAAGCGCGCTCCCGCGGATCTCGTGACGACGCCGGGCGTGGACCTGGCGGCCACGCTCAACGTGAGGCTCGTCGCGCGGTCGCGGGTGACGTCGATCGATACAACCGGCAGGTCGGTGCAGGTCCAGACGCATGAAGCGGGCGTACTCACGCTGCCCTATAGCTGCCTCGTGCTCGCCACGGGTGCGCAACCGACCCGGGTGCCCGTCGCCGGCGACGAAGACCAGATCGTTTCGGTCAACAACCTCGACGACTACCGCCGGTTCCATGCGCTGCTCGGCTCGACGGCGAAGCGGGTCTTGATTCTGGGCGCGGGCCTTATCGGTTGCGAGTTCGCCGAGGATCTGCTCGCCGCGGGGCATGAAGTGCGGATCGTCGACCCCGCACCGCGTCCACTTGCTTCCATCCTGCCGGAGGCCGCGTCGAGACTCGTGCAGAACGCGCTTGCGCAGCGGGGCGTGCGATGGGATCTCGGCGCGACACTTGCGAAGGTCGAGCAAAAGGCCGGGGGAGCACTGTGCGCCACCCTCTCTACGGGCGAGGCGCATACGGCCGACCTGGTGCTGAGCGCGGTGGGCCTGAGGGCAGACATCGCGCTGCCGCAAGCCGCCGGCATTCGCTGCGAGCGCGGCGTGCTGGTCGACGACCATCTGCGAACGTCTGCGCCCGATGTCTATGCGCTCGGCGACCTCGCACAGTATGGCGCGGCCGGCAATCGCACGCTGCCGTACGTGATGCCGATCATGCACGCTGCGAGAGCACTCGGCGCGACGCTTGCCGGTGAGTCCACCGCAGTGACTTTTCCTGTCATGCCGGTGTTGATCAAGACGCCTTCCGTGCCCACGGTGGTCGTGTCTCCGCGACCGGGCAGCGAAGGCGCATGGCAATCGCTCGGTGAATCGAGCGCCTCGGCGTGGCGTTTCGTCGATGGGGCAGGCAAGCAGCGAGGGTTCGCCTTGCTCGGCGAAAGCGTGGGGCGCCGCATGGAAATGGTGAAATCGATGTCGCTTTGATCCGATCGCGCGTGTGACGGTCTCGATGGAAGTCGAGCCGCACGGGCAGGAACGGTTAAGGAGCGCAGAGTTAGCTGGGTGTTCTTGTTTAGTAGTAAGGATAACAAATCAAATGATCGGGCCTGTATGAAATTGCAGCTCGAATCAGATTGAAAACGAGAAAGACTATTCATCAAAAGAGGAGACGTTATGAGGCAGAAGATCGCCTTGGGCATCACGCTGGCCGCGATTGCGGGCGCGGTTCAGGCACAGTCGTCCGTCACACTGTACGGCACCGTGGATGCCGGCGTGTTGTGGCAGACCTCGTCGGCCGCTTCCTATAGCACGCTGGCAAAGAATCAGGGGGGTGTCGTGCGCTACAAGGACGGCGGCATCTATACGAGCCTTTGGGGTATGCGCGGCGTGGAGGATCTGGGCGGCGGCTACCAGGCGACGTTCCAGTTGCAGGGGAGTTTCGACAGCGGCACCGGCAAGTTCGGCATCGGCGATACCAGCGCACCAACGACGTCGATCTTCAATATGGCCGCGAACTTGGGCATTTCGGGCGGCTTCGGCTCGGTGAAAATCGGTCGGCAGTACGCCCCGATGATCCTTGCGCTGGCCGATACCGATGCACAACATGCCCAATACTTCGGCAGCATCCTCACGGCGCTCCTCGGCCTGAACTCGGCCACGGGCTGGGTGGGTGCGAGCAGCAACGGCTCGATCGGCTCCGTGTACGAAAGCAACGCGATTGTCTATGCTTCGCCGACGTTCGCAGGGTTCAAGGCGACGCTCGAATATGCGCCCGGCGGCGTGGCAGGCAGCATTCAGGGCAACACACGCGAATCGGCGGTGCTTCAGTACAGCAACTACGGACTCAAGGTTGCGGCAATCTACTACGAGGGCCATGACACGAATCCGGGCGCGACCACGGTACTTTCCGGGCTCGCCAACAACCGGTTCATGTCGCTGAGCGCGCTCTATACGATCAAGGGCTTTACGATCAGCGGCGCGCTGGCGAATGGGCGCAATCCTTCGAATACGGCGGCTGGAAATCTCAATCTCTATTCGGGCGGCCTCGGGTATCAGTTCACTCCGGCGTTCTCGGTGTCGTCCGGTGTGTATTACCTCAAGGACATGAACCACTCGTCGAACCGCTCGATCGCGTACGCGATGAACGCGAGCTATAGCCTCTCGAAGTCCACGCTGGTCTATGCGAACGTCGGCTACGTCGACAACCGCGGCACGATGAACCAGGGGCTGGAGTATGGTGCGCCCGTCGCACCGGGTATCGGCACGACGGCGGTCATGGCGGGTTTGCGGCACCGCTTCTGATCGCAGGTGGTTGGATGGACGCGGACCCGATGCATGTGGGGTCCGCGTTCGCGAGAGAGCATGTGCGTTATTGTGCGTGAGTGGGCCGCCATCTTGTGGATATCCACTTCGACTGGCGAACGGCGCACGGAGTGCTGACGAGGCACGTGTGCGCTCCGCACGCCGAACGGCCGCTTTTTCCGGAAGAGCAGCCGCCTGAGCGTCTGGGTTTCGAGCCGCATGAACGGCTCTTACTGGCCGAGAGTACCAGTTCGACGAGTCTCCACTGACCGGACATTGCAATCTTCGAAGGCAGCTTTCGGGTGACTTCTGTGAACGAGTACATTCGGCCACGAAGGGCCACTCGCTCTCGGGCTGTCGGCGACGTTCGAATGACTCACCCGTCCCGTACAGTGTGATAGCCTGGACTCAATCTGACAGTGTTCGGTTTCTCGTGCTGTTGCTCACGGGGCCGAACGGGAGCGTGGCCGCCCGTGTCGCACGCTTGTCTGCCGGCACGCGGACATTGATCTACGAGCCACGCAATAAACAATCGATATCCGGGGGCAATGGAGCGTGCGTCGGCTACGCTCCTCTCGCAGCGCGGCTAGATCGTGATGCTCTTGTACTCGAGATATTCGGCGAGGCCATGGACGCCCAACTCGCGGCCGTTGCCCGACCGCCTGTAGCCGCCGAACGGTGCGGCTGGATTCGCCGCGGCGCCGTTGATGCGCACCGAACCCGCACGCAGGCGTTGCGCCACGCGGCGCGCCCGGTCCGTGTCGCCTGACCAGACGTACGCGGCCAAGCCATATTCGGTATCGTTGGCGATAGCGATGGCTTCTTCCTCGGAGTCGTATGGGATCATGACCAGCACCGGGCCGAAGATCTCTTCGCGTGCGATGGTCGCATCGTTGCTCACGTTGGCGAAGATGGTCGGGCGAACGAAGTAGCCCTTGTTCACACCCTCGGGCAGACCAGGGCCGCCGGCCACCAGTTGTGTCCCATCCTCAATGCCGATTTCGATCATGCGCTGCACTTTCTCGAACTGAGCCCGGCTGGCCATCGCACCCACCTTGCTGTCGGGCGACGCGGGATCGCCGATCGGTAGCGCTGCCGCCGTCGCTGCCGCGATGGCCACCGCCTGGTCCATCAACGTGCGCGGCACCAGCATGCGGGTCGGCGCGACGCACGTCTGTCCGGAATTGATCATCACATTGATCACGCCATCGGATACGGCGGCTTTCAGGTCGGCGTCTTCGAGAATCACGTTCGGCGACTTGCCCCCGAGCTCCTGGAGTACGCGCTTGACTGTCGGCGCGGCATCGGTAGCGACCTGTACGCCTGCGCGTGTGGAACCGGTAATCGAAATCACATCCACGTCGTCGTGCCGGGACAGCGCGGCGCCCACGACGGGCCCCTCGCCGAAGATCATGTTGAACGCGCCAGCCGGTGTGCCGGCTTCATGAATGATTTCGGCGAAGATGCGCGCGTCGAGCGGCGTGACTTCCGATGGTTTCAGCACGACAGTGCAGCCGGCCGCGAGAGCGTAGCCGACCTTGCCCGCGATCGTTCCTGCCGGCCAGTTCCAGGGGGTGATGAGGGCGGCCACGCCGATCGGCTCGCGAGTCACTTCGGCCGAACCGAGCTGCTCGACGAATTCCATCTTTTGGAGGGCCGCGAGCGCGGACTGCAGAATCTGCAGTCCGAGCGGCGCCTGACGGGCCTTGCATAGCCACAGTGGTGCGCCGATGCTCTCGTGGATGGCGTTGGCGATATCGTCGAGCCGGGTCGAATAGTGTTCGATGATGCGCGTGAGTAGCGCCTCTCGCTCTTTGCGGGTGGTGGCCGACCACGCGGGGAACGCGGCCCGTGCCGCGGCTACCGCGCGGTCGACGTCTGCCGTGCTACCCATTGTGAGCTTGCCGATGACCGACTCGGTCGCGGGGTTGACGATGTCGATCGTCGAGCCGCCCACGGCGGGTGCGACCCACTGGCCGCCGATGTAAAACTGATCGAGTTGATGCATGAGAGATTGTTCTCCGGGGATGTCCGCGCGCCGCGTGTTGCGACGGAACGTTGCGGACTATTGGTGTTATTCGTCGAAGACGATGACCGAGCGTGCCAGTTCGCCGCGGCGGAGTTCGTCGAACGCCTCGTTGATCTGGTCGAGCCTGAGGCGGCGCGAGATCATCTGGTCGAGATGCAGCTTGCCCGACAGGTAGAAGTCCACGAGTCGCGGCATGTCCACAGGGAAGCGATTGTGACCCATCGGCGAGCCCTGGACGCGGCGGCCTTGCAGCAACTGATACGGGTCGATTTCAATTTTCTCGCCGGGCTTGACCATGCCGATTACGGTCGCCGAACCCCCGCGGCGCAGCATCGCGTAGGCCTGCTCGACGGTCGTCTTGAGGCCAATGCACTCGAAGGCGTGATGCACGCCACCGTGGGTCATCTCGCAAACAGCCTTGACCGCATCGGCGTCTTTCGCGTTGATGGTGTCCGTGGCGCCGAATTCGCGCGCCAGTGCGAGCTTGCTATTGAGCATGTCGATGGCGATGATCCGGCCGGCGCCGGCTAGCGCGGCCCCGTTGACCGCTGCCAGCCCGATACCGCCGCAACCGATGACAGCCACCGTTTCTCCGGGCGAAACGCGCGCTGTGTTGAATACAGCGCCGGTGCCGGTGGTGACGCCGCAGCCGATCAGCGCCGCGCGATCGAACGGCATATCGCGGCGGATCGCTACGCACGCATGCTCGTGAACGAGCATCTGCTCGGCAAATGCTGAGAGGTTCGCGAATTGCGGGATCGGCTTCTGGCGGTAGGACAGACGCGACTCATCGCCGTCCTTGCGCCTCGTGTCGGGTGATACGCACAGCGAAAGGACGCCGGTCACACAATGCTCGCAATGGCCACAATACGCGGAGAGGCAGGTCACGACGTGATCGCCGGGTTTGACGGTTCGGACTTCCGAACCGACCTGCTCGACGACGCCGGCAGCTTCGTGCCCGAGCACGGCCGGCACGGCGAAGGGATAGATACCGTCGACAAAGTGCAGATCGGAATGGCAGACGCCGACGGCGCGCGTACGGATCAGCACTTCGTGCGGCCCCGGCTTGCTGATCGACACGTCTTCGATCGTCAACGGCTCTCCCGGACTGTGAAAGACTGCTGCCTTCATTGAAGTCTCCTGAATATTATTGGTCGGAGCAATGCGGAGACGGATGAAGTCGCCGGCATCCGTCGTAAGCGTGGGTTGGAGGCACCCCGCGGCATGCTTGTTCAGCACATGTTCCGCGTTCACGTTATCAAATCGCCTCTTCTGTAGAACCTACTCGCCACGGGGGGCAGGACACAGGCAAGACGAACCGCTCTTGCCTCCCTGCTATGGGGGGGAGGGGGCGCGCGTGGAGGGCAATACGATGCTCCGACGCACTGCGTCGATCCGGGCCCGCTTTCCAGAGCACTTTGGCGACGGTACCAGGCGTTGCGTCCAGCGTGCACAAGCCGCGTTGCAAGGCACCCGTGCACCCGGCGCCTGCGGCGCATGGGTCGATTGAGCCTGGCAGATCATCGTATTCTCGAGTCGATAGCCGAACTGACGACTCTCACATTGAAACGGACGTCTCGATATGAAAAAGATAGAAGAGAGACTGGAGATTGGGGCCGTTGTGGGGCAAGAAGGTATCGCGAGTATCGCGGTCACGATTTTCCTGCCTGACGTAAGCCTGTTGCCGGCGCGGCCGGTCGTGATGTTTGCCTTTCCAGGCAGCGGTTACTCGCGTGGATATTTCGACCTGCATATGCCAGGGCACAGCCACTATAGTCAGGCCGAGTACCACTGCCAGAAGGGCTGCATTTTCGTCGCGGTGGATCATCTCGGGGTCGGGGAGAGCGTTGTGACCAACCCTGAGGCGTTGCGGATCGAACAGGTCGTGCAGGCCAACCACGAGACTGTGCAAGCCGTGTTGAAGCGGCTTGCGAGCGCAGACGTGGCACCCGGCTTTCCGCGCGTCGTGAAACCGCTTTGCGTCGGGGCCGGTCAGTCAATGGGAGGCGCATTCGTGATCGCTATGCAAGGGCGGTGCCGGACCTTCGATGCCATCGCAGTGCTCGGATACAGCGTGCCGCGAATCGCGATTCCAGCAAAAGACGGATTTGTCTTCGCCGAGCAAATGCCCACGCAGGATCAGTATCGCTTTGGATTCCACTGGGACGACGAGCCTGAAGAAGTCGTCCGCGCCGATTTCGCGGGCGGCTATCCGATCCGGCAGGTGACACCGGCGTTTGGGAGCAAGACACGCCCGGGTGAGGCGATACGATTTCGTATTCCAAACGTTCTTGGAGAAGACGCTGCGCGGATAGCGCAACCGGTCTTCCTGGCGTTTGGCGAACGAGACGTTAGTTTGAATCCGCATGCGGATCCTGCTTCTTATACGACGAGCCGCGATGTCTCTCTCAATGTGATCTCCTGCATGGCACACATGCACAATTTCGCAAGCACGCGGGAGATTCTGTGGTCGTTGCTGCAAGCCTGGGTGCAGCGACTCGCCGGCGACTTGTGAGGTTTTGCAAGTGCCCCGACTGGGGAAGCTGAAATTCGAAGTGGGTCGCGGCTAAGGATGACCCGATTATCCATAAGAGTCGCGGAAAAGACGCGCGCGAGGAGACAATTCAATGTATTTGACACAAGGCTTGCAGCGTTCCCTCCAACAGCGGCCGAATGAAATCGCCGTGCGCTATCTCGGCCGCAGCCTGACTTTCGCCGAGTTCGGCGAGCGTGTCGCGAGGCTCGCAGGCGCGCTACTTCAGCTTGGCGTGAAGATGGGTGATCGGGTGGCGCTCCTTTCGCTCAACTCTCAGCGCTACCTGGAGTATTCCATGGCGGTGCCCTGGTGCGGTGCCGTCCTCAATCCAGTGAATACCCGCTGGAGTGTGGCCGAGATCGCGTACTCGCTGGATGACTCGGGCACCGCTGTCCTGATCGTTGATGACACATTCAAGGACATTGCGTTCAAGGTGGCAGCGGCGTCGAAGGTGGAATTCCGTCTGGTCTACGCCGGTGACGGGGCTCTGCCTGAGGGCATGATGTCCTACGAGGTGCTGATCGAACAGGCTGAGGCGGTTGAGGATGCATACCGGCACGGTGACGACCTTGCCGGGATTTTTTATACAGGCGGCACGACTGGTTTTCCCAAAGGGGTCATGCTTAGTCACGCGAATCTCGTTTCCGGAGCTGTCAATACGCTGATCAACGGCGCATTCGGGAAGGACGCAAGTTATCTCCACGTGATGCCGATGTTCCATCTGGCGGACTTTGCCGTAACCGTGGCGCTATTCATGACGGGTGGCACACATGTCGTCGCGCCGTCGTTCGATCCAGGTCGCACGCTGGAAACCATCTCGCAGGCGCGCGTGACGAACGCGATGCTTGCACCCACCATGATCCAGATGTGCCTCGACTGGCTCGAGCGCCATTCGGAGCTTGGGGCGCAACTCGACCTTTCGTCGCTGGTAGGGCTGATCTATGGAGCGTCTCCCATGTCGCAGACACTGCTCGCGCGCACGCGCAAGGCCTTTACCAGTGTCCAGCTGATGCAGGGCTATGGCATGACCGAGCTTGCGCCGCTCGCGACGGTGCTGATGCCGGAGCATCACTCGGAGGCGGGAGTCGCGAGCGGCAAGATCCGGTCGGTGGGCACGCCCGTGCCGACGGTGGAACTCAGGATCGTCGACGTCGACGATCGCGAAGTGACGCGTGGCGTCGTTGGCGAGGTCACGGTGCGCGGTCCGAACGTGATGCTCGGGTACTGGAATCGCCCGGAAGCCACGGCAAGTGCGATACGCAATGGCTGGATGCATACCGGCGACGGCGGTTACATGGACGAGGACGGGTTCGTCTATCTCGTGGACCGTCTCAAGGACATGATCATCAGCGGCGGTGAAAATGTCTACTCGGTCGAGGTCGAGAATGCCTTGGGAAGCCATCCTGCGGTCGCCCAGGTGGCAGTGATCGGCGTGCCGCACGAGAAGTGGGGTGAGTCCGTCCATGCCGTCATCGTGCTCAAGCCGGGCACGAATACGACGCTGGAGTCCATTCAGACTCATTGCCGCGAGCTGATTGCCGGATACAAATGTCCGCGCAGCGTTGAATTCGTCAGATCGCTCCCGCTGTCCAGTGTCGGCAAGGTCCTCAAGAGCGAGCTGCGCAAATCCTGGCGAAACGGTCAAGGCAACACTGCGCAGGAAAAGCGATGACTCCGATTCACAGCGAGCTTGCCGTCATTACTGACACCGCTTCAAGCGTGGGCACGGTGAATCCCTCGGAGCGCTCGCGCACTGAACTTCAACGCTCGAGTGTGCGCGGTGTTGCGCGCCAGTCCTACATCGTCACGCCGCTTGGCGAGTGGTTCCGCGAGGACGTGCTGGCCCACCTGCTCTCACTCGACGCAAGCTCTCGCACGCTGCGCTTCGGCGATGCCGTGCGCGACTACACGATCAAAGCCTATGTCGACGCGATGGATTTCGCACGCGACATCGTGCTCGGCGCCCACAACACACACCTGAATCTGCTTGCGGTAGGGCACCTCGTCTTCAGTGGTGAAGCTGGCCAGCCGCCGCCTGTGGCCGAACTCGGTTTGTCGGTCCGATGCGAGTCGCGAGGGCGCGGCATCGGCACCGCGATTTTTCGCAGCGCACTTGAAATTGCACGCGCTCGAGGCGCACGCACGTTTTCGATGCATTTCAGCGTCGAAAACGCGGCGATGCTTCACATCGCCCATCGGGCTGGCATGACACCGAGTTACCAGTACGGCGAGTTTCATGGCGAACTCGACCTGCGCCCTTGCGTCACACCATCCACACCCCCCACCAGTCACCCGCGTACGTGAATGATCTGATGGCGTCGCGCGAGAAGACCATCTACTACTTCTCGTTCCCGCTTTGTGTGCAGCGCCCGTTTTTAATCTATCCTCCGGCGTACCCATTGGGAATGGAAGTAGAGTCGGGCGCGGCGCAGCTGTTCTGGCCGATTGTCCGCAGAAAGAACGCGGTGGTGGAACTGGCGATCAACCTGTCGCCGAGTTTAGAGGCCGAGTTGGCCGCCGCCGTTGCTGCGGCCATCATCGTCATGGCGAGCGGCGTTGCCATTGCCGTCGAGCACCGGGCGGGATGCCACGGATCAGGCGGTTTGCAACGCGTCCCTGGCGTTGAGCCTGAAGAGCGAAACCGCGGCGACTAGATCGGCGGCCTGACCACGCAAAGCCGTGGCCGCTGCCGACATCTCCTCGACGAGCGCGGCATTCTGCTGGGTCGCGAGATCCATCTGCGAAACAGCCTCGCCGACCTGGACTACGCCGACGCTCTGCTCGCTGCTCGCCGCACTGATCTCGCTCATGATCGTGGTGACGCGCTGGATGCTGGCTACCACCGCTGCCATCGTCGCGCCGGCCTCATCGACCTGCGCGCTACCTTGCTCCACACGCTCGACACTGTCGGAGATCAGCACCTTGATTTCCTTCGCGGCTTCGGCCGTCCTGCCTGCGAGACTGCGAACCTCACCCGCGACCACTGCGAAGCCGCGTCCTTGCTCGCCGGCACGTGCTGCTTCCACCGCTGCGTTGAGAGCGAGAATATTCGTCTGGAACGCGATGCCGTCAATCATGTTGATGATGTCGGCGATTTTGCGGCTTGCCTCCGAGATGCCCTTCATTGTGTCCACTACCTGACTTACAACCTGACCGCCCTGCACCGCGACGGTGGACGCGTCCTGTGCGAGCTGGTTGGCTTCGCTCGCATTGTGCGCGTTCTGGCGCACCGTGGCGCCCAGTTCCTCCATGGAGGCGGCAGTCTCCTCCAGTGCGCTGGCCTGGCTCTCGGTACGCCCGGAGAGATCTGAATTGCCCGAGGCGATCTGCGCGCTGGCGGAGGCCACCGTTTCCGAGCCTTGCCGCACGCTGCGCACCACTTCCCGCAGGCTGCGCTGCATGTGATCGAGCGATGCCAGCAGGCTGGCTTCGTCGCCGGACTGCAACGGAATGCTCTGACTCAGGTCTCCGGCCGCCACGTGACGCGCCACCGCCATCGCGATTGCGGGCTCGCCGCCGAGCTCCCGCATGATGCCGCGCACGATGCGCGCAGCGAGGATTGCGGCTGCGGCTGCACCTGCCAGTACGAGGCAGATAACCAGAGCGCGTGCACGTTGGTAGGTTTCCTGTGCATCGGCGTGGGCCGCAATGCCGCCTGTCCTGTTGATTGCGATCAGTTGCTCGACGTCCCCGAGCACCCCTGCAAATGCCTTTCGATCCGAAGTGCGATAGGAGGCCACCGCGTCGTGCTGCCTCGCGATGCCCTGGCGCGACAGCTCCAAAAAGCTTTCCCTCGTTCCGTCGAACGCGGCGAGATCAACCTTCATGTGCTCGAAAGTCCGCTGCTCATCGCCCGGCGTGACCATGGCCGCATAGGCCGTCAACAGGTCGGACAGGACATCGCGCGCTTTCTCGATACGTGCTTCGGCTGCTGTCATGTCCTCTGCGTTGTCGCCGGAGATCAGATGATCGGCCTCCGCACGACGTATCTCATTCAGGGAACCGCGTATCGAAGCGAGCGTTTCGATCGAAGGCATCCAGTTCGTTGCGATGTCCTCGGTATTGGTGTTGATGCGCCCCATTTCGACGACGCCTAACGTCCCGAGCACGAACGCCAGCAAGATCAGCGATCCAAATGAGGAAATGAGCCTGGTTTTTAAACGCATCTCGGCCCCAGCAACATAAACAGCTTTCATGACTCTCAATCCCCCGTTACGTCAATCAGATGAAACTCGCGCGACTTCATGTCTGGCGTAGAAGCTGCAGAAAACCAAGCTTGCTAAAGGCAATGACGATGGCGTGAGATTTTTTAACATGAGGCCCACATCCTGCCCCTCCCCAACGGGGGGGGCATGGAGGCAGGAGTCCTGGAGCTTGCCGACAGTGTGGCTCTGGCGGCCAAGACCATCCGCACCTTTTGCGTTGTTCTCTCTCCCATCGGAAAATTCAAAGCTCGCGGCGACTCCGCTCGTTATCGGTATCGGGATTGGAACGATCGTGAGTGGCAGTGGCGAGACTTGGGGCGGGTGTGCGATGCTTTACGTGCGCCCGGCACCGTGCAATTGCCGGATGAAGCCAACGAGAGGGCCTTTACCATGAACAGCAATGGAGAACAACGTTCCGACGTATCGATCCGGGCAAGCCTTGCGACTTCCGAGTTCCTCAAAGTTATCTGGCACTTGCGCAGTATTGTGCTGGGTCTCACGGGCCAGATTCTCGTGATGTCCGTGTTGATGTTCTACGTTGGCCGTCCCATCGATGTCGCGACGCGCACGCCGGCAAGCATGGGCGAAACGCTCTATTTCTGCGCGGTGACTGCGCTGACGATCGGCTATGGCGATGTGATCCCAACGACCTCGCTTGGCCGCCTCATCGCGGTGCTACTGGGTATGTTGGGCATCGTGATCACTGGCGTGACCACTGCCGCTGCCGTCTATGCGATACAGACGGCGGCAAGGAAAGCGCATTTGTAACGATAAGAGCGGGGTGCAGCAGTTGGTCGCGGCCCGATCGTTGGAAGAGATTTCGCCTGTCGTCGCGCCGCGAGACAGACGTCGTAGAGGCCGATGCACGCCAGCCCACGGTCTTTGGATCGGGCGGCCTCCGGAAAGCGGGTGGCCTCGTCCTGAGCCGCGAAGGCGTCGCATAAATTCAGGCGGCGGATAGGAGTTCACAACCTGGCGGCCGTGTCGAAGTGCTTTGTGCTGCTGCTGAATCACCCGGCGTCGAGAATCCCGGCAGCGAACGTCCGGGAACGGCCTGCGGCGCAGAGGCCAATTGACATCGTTGCCGTCGTCATCACCGCCGGGGTTGGCCCGGCGTTCACCCCAAGTTCTCCTCACTTGCCGCGGAATACTGGCACGCGGCGCTGCATCATCGCGGCCTTGCCTTCCTGAAAGTCTTCCAGCTGGAATTGCCAGCTCTGCTCAACGAATTCGCGTTCGGTCGCGGCTTCGACGGCGTCGGCGAGCCCACGGCGCAGCGTCTCCCGCACCGACATTACCGAGGCGGGCGCCGACGCGGCGATCTCGGCCGCGAGTTGCTGGGCGGCGCGACGCACCTCGTCTTGTGGCACGAGCATGTCGGCGAGTCCGATGCGCACGGCCTCGGTGCCGTCAATGCGGCGGCCCGTGTAGAACAGCAGTGCGGCTTGCTGGGCACCGACCAGACGCGGCAGCGTAGCGGTGGTCCCGAACCCGGGATGCGTGCCGAGGCGGGAGAAGTTTGCGCAAAAGCGGGCTTCGTTACAGGTCACGCGGAAATCGGCGACGAGCGCGAGGCCGAAGCCGCCGCCAACGGCTGCACCCTGGATCGCGGCCACGACCGGCTTGCGCGTGCGGAACAGGCGTATGCCGCGTTTGTAGAGCATGCCGGCGTTGAGCGCGCGGCCGTCGTTGAGTTCGGGCGCGGCGAAGTCGGCGCCCGCGCAGAACACCTTGCCTTCGGAGGCGAGGACGACGGCGCGGCACGCGTCGTCTTTGTCGAGCGCCTCCATTACGTCGGCGATTGCGCTGATGAGGTGCTCATCGAAGTGGTTATTAGGCGGTCGGGAGAACTCTACGGTTGCCACGTATTGCTCGATCTGGACGCGGACGTCGCCGGTAGTCGGGTAGCTGTGCATGGATGTCGATGGGTTGAATGCACGGCGGCGCCATGCATGCGTGAGCAGGAGCAGCACGTCGAAGCGTGCCATTGAGACTGCATGTTGACGACGCCGCCCACAACAGACCCACCCCGTCGCGGGGGGCTGGGCGCGCACCCGAATCCCCCCCGCGACGCACGGTGCGCGCAGATGCCGCCAGCCGTTACCTTCGGGTACATCCCTAGATTTGCGATCAGGAGACACGATGTTTGAAAACTATCAGCCGGCCTGGATGACCGACGATCTGTTGCAGTTCCGCGATGCCGCACGGCGTTTCGCGCGAGAGCAACTCGAAACGACCGACCTGCAATGCCGCGAGGTCAAGCGGACTTCACGCGAGGCGTGGCGCGCCATCGGCGCACTGGGCATGATCTTGCCGGACGTGCCTGAGGAGTACGGTGGCTCCGGCGGCACGCCGGCCCATGCAGCGATCGTGTTCGACGAATTCGGCTACAGCGGCAACACGGGGTTGGGGCTTGGCATCGGCATGAACCATATCGTCGCCCATTATGTGCTGCGCTATGGTACCGAGGCCCAGAAGCAGTGCTGGCTGCCCGGCATGGCGAGTGGCGAGCTGATCGCCGCTATCGCGATGACGGAGCCCGGCACGGGTTCCGATCTGCAGGGCGTGCGAACACGCGCCGAACGCCGCGGCGAGAGCTATGTCATCAACGGGGCCAAGACGTTCATTTCGAATGGCCAGCAGTGCGACGTGGTGCTCGTCGTCACCAAGACCGACCCCACGCTCGGATCGAAGGGCATCTCGCTGGTTCTGGTCGATGCGAACACGCGCGGTTTCCGCCGCGGCAAGGCGCTCGACAAGATCGGCCTGGAGAGCCAGGACACGTCCGAGATGTTCTTCGACGACTGCACGGTTTCAGCCGACTGCCTGCTTGGCGGCGTGGAGGGGCAGGGCTTCTACCAGCTCATGCAGCAGCTTCCCTATGAGCGCGCTCAACTCGCACTGAACGCCGTTGGCGCGATGCGCCGCGCCTTCGACCTGACCGTGGACTACGTGAAAGAGCGCAAGGCGTTCGGCAAGGCGATCGGCGACTTCCAGAACACGCGCTTCGTGCTGGCCGACGTCAAGGCCACGCTGACGGCTTCGTGCGCCTTTGCCGATCAGATCGTGCAGCAATGGGTGGATGGCAAGCTCGACCCCGTCACGGCCTCGATGGGCAAATTCTGGATCACCGAGCGCCAGGGCGAGGTCATGGACAAGTGCCTGCAATTGTTCGGCGGCTACGGCTACATGAAGGAATACCCGATTGCCCGCATGTACGCCGACGCGCGCGTGCAGCGCATCTACGGCGGCACCAATGAGATCCAGCGCGAACTGGTCGGCCGGTCGCTTTGATCCAAATTTAAACCCCCAGCAAGGAGATACGACATGTCCAAGGTAGTAGTGGCCGGCGTCGGCATGGTGCCGTTCAAGAAGCCCGGCGCGAGCGGTACCTACATCGAAATGGGCGCCGAAGCGGCGCGCCTTGCGCTCGCCGATGCAGGCATCGGCTACGGCAAGGTTCAGCAGGCTTATGCAGGCTACGTCTTTGGCGATTCCACCAGCGGTCAGGCCGCGCTGTATCCGGTCGGCATGACGCAGATTCCGATCGTCAACGTCAACAACAACTGCTCGACCGGGTCGACTGCGCTGTTTCTCGCCCGCCAGGCCGTCGAAAGCGGCGCGGTGGACTGCGCCATCGCACTCGGCTTCGAGCAGATGCAGCCGGGCGCGCTCGCCTCGGTGTTCACCGACCGTCCGGGCCCGATGGACCGCGCGCTGGTCCTCACGGCCGAGCTGAACCCCGAAGCCGTCGAGGCGGGCGTGCCGATGGCGCTGCTGCAATTTGGCGGTGCCGGCAAGGAGCACATGGACAAGTACGGCACGAAGCTCGAAACCTTCGCGAAGATCCGCGCGAAGGCGAGCCGTCATGCCGCCAACAATCCGCTGGCCGTATTCCGCAACGTGGTGACGCCGGACGACGTGATGGCTGCTCCGGTGATGTGGCCCGGCGTGATGACGCGTCTGATGGCTTGCCCGCCGACTTGTGGCGCGGCTGCCGCCATCATCTGCTCGGAAGACTTCGCGAAGAAGCACGGCCTGAAGCAAGACGTGCGTATCCTCGCGCAATCGATGACAACCGACAGCCCGGCCCTTTACGAAGATCGCTCGATGATCCAGGTGGTTGGCTTCGACATGGCGAAGGAGGCCGCGCGCCAGGTATACGAGCGTGCTGGCGTGAGCCCTTCGGATATCCAGGTATTGGAGTTGCACGACTGTTTCGCGCACAACGAACTCCTGACCTACGAGTCGCTGGGCCTGTGCCCGGTCGGCGGCGCGGAGAAGTTCGTCGAAGACGGCGACAACACCTACGGCGGCAAGTTCGTCACCAACCCGTCGGGCGGCCTGCTTTCGAAGGGACACCCGCTCGGCGCGACGGGCCTTGCGCAGTGCTACGAGTTGACGCGCCAGTTGCGCGGCACCGCCGGCAGCACCCAGGTGGACGGCGCGAAGCTGGCGTTACAGCACAACCTCGGCCTTGGTGGCGCCTGCGTGGTGACGCTGTACGGCCGCGCCTAACCGGTCGTGCCTAACCGGCCGTGCCTGATCGGCTTCGCCCGGCGCCGCCGGGCGAAGCGCTTCTTCGACTACCCATATGGCAAACAAAAGCGATATCGGCCGCGTATTGTCGCGCGGCTCGGCCGACGTGGAGAGAGGGCGTTTGCGCTTCTTCGCCAAGGCGACGGGCGAAACCCGGCCTGTCTACACCAAGGTGGCCGCCGCGCGCGACGCGGGATACCCCGACCTGCCGGCGCCGCCGACCTTCCTGTTCTGCATGAACAGCGAAGTGGGAAGCTTCGAGGAGGAGTTAACGACGCTCCAACTGGATCTCGGCCGCGTCTTGCACGCGGAGCAGGCGTTCGACTACCACCGCATGGCGTTCGCTGGCGACACGCTTTCGTTCGAGACCCGCGTCTGCGGCGTCTACGACAAGAAGGGTGGTGCGCTGCATTTCGTCGAGCAGATCACCCGGGTTGAAAACCAGAGGGGCGAGCACGTAGCCGATTTGCGCCTCACCATCGTCGAGCGGCGAGGCTGAGGCAGTTCCATTTATTGCATTACACGACAGAAAAGTAAGGAGTCCAATCATGACCAAACTCGCAGGCAAGGTAGCACTCGTCACCGGCTCGGGCCGTGGCATCGGCCGCTCGCTGGCCCTCAAGCTCGCTTCGGAAGGTGCGCGCGTGGTCGTCAACGATCTCGATGCCGATCCGGCGAACGAAGTCGTCGAACTGATCAAGTCGCAGGGTGGCGAGGCCGTGGCGTGCGCCGGTAGCGTAAGCGCACCGGACTTCGCTGATCGGTTCATCAAGACGGCGGTCGATCACTACAAGGGAATCGACATCATCGTCAACAACGCCGGCTTCACCTGGGACAACGTGCTCCAGAAGATGACCGACGAGCAATGGTACGCAATCATCGATTGCCACCTGACCGCACCGTTCCGCATCCTGCGCGCCGCTTATCCGGTGATCTCGGCCGCCGCCAAGGCCGAAGCCGCCGAAGGGCGTGAAGTGTGGCGCAAGGTGGTGAACATTTCGTCGATCGCTGCCGGCGGTAACGCGGGGCAGACCAACTATTCGTCGGCCAAGTCGGGCATCCTCGGCATGACCAAGACGCTGTCGAAGGAGTGGGGGCGCCTGAAGGTCAATGTCAACGCTGTTGCCTTCGGCCATATCGAAACGCGCCTGACCGTGCCGCTCCAGGGCACCGAGAGCAAGACCGTGAATATCGAGGGCCGCGAGATCAAGGTGGGCATCGGCGAGGCGCTGGTCGAAGCCTCGAAGAAGATGATCCCCGCTGGCCGCCCTGGCACGCCGGAAGAAGCGGCCAACGCCGTGTACCTGTTCTGCCAGCCGGAGTCGGATTATGTATCCGGCCAGGTCGTGATCTGCGGCGGGGGCTTCGGCAACGTCTGACCGGCGCGCCGCCCGCGCCACGCGCGCGGGCGCGTGACAAGCCGACCGTTACGCGAGCCGCACCCCAAAGGCTGGACGCCGATCCGCCTTTGGGGTGTTTTGTTTTTCGGGGCTGTGTTTCGAGGCAGCGTCTGGCGAACAATCGTTGCCAGGACAACACTGCGGGGAAGGCCCGGCTGTATGCGGATGGGAGAGCGGGACGGTGAATGGCTTTATCGGCGTCGATCGGTTGCGGGACGCGCGCAAGCCGTCTTCGCCAATGCCTCGACGCAAAGCGAACGCCCCGGGTCCCGGGCGAAGCGGAAGCCGGTGCGCAGATGTCGACCTCCGACCCGCACGGGGACCGTCAAGCCTAGCGCACCTGGTTTAGCGCGCGGGCCGTCTTCGATTCGTCAGAATCGTCATGTGAGGTAGGCGCGCAGAGCTTACGGCGCGAGCGCTCTGTGTGCAGCCAGCGCAGGCAGCCGATGGCGGCACAGAAGATCACGCCGGCCGCGCCCATGTAGCCCAGTTCGTAGCCGTGCGGGTTCGCTGCTCCCGCCGCCTGGACCAGATGCCCCGTCGCGACCGCCGCCACCGCGGCCGCAATGTTGCCGATGGCGGTGAATATTGCGAGCATGACGGGTTGCTGGCCGAGCGGTGTGACCTCGGCGAGCAACACCGGGCCGAACGCGGTGGCCAGGGCGCCGAGTCCGGACGACAGCGCGATCACGACGGTCTTTTGTATCGGCGCGAGCGGAAGCTTGCCCAGCGCGACCAGCAGCAGCGCCGAGATGATCATTGCCGCGCCCAGCAGCTTCGCGCGTGCGTTGCGGCTCGATGTGCCGCGTCGCATCAGGCGCTGTGACAGGCCGCTCAGGAAAACCTGCACCGGCATGAGGATCAGCACGACGACGGTGAACCAGCGCCCGGCCGATGCGGCGCTGTAACCCAGCCCCCGCTGCAGGTAAAGCGGCAGCCAGGTCATGGTGATGCCCAGCACGGTGTAGCCGGCAATCGCCCCGCCGTAGATGGCGAGCACCGAACGGTCGGCGAAGAGCGTGCGATAGGGCAGTGCATCCGGCAGGCGGTATCCTGCGTTGCCGCGTGCGTCGGCGGAGCGGCCTTCGCTGCTGCCGCGAATCAGGCGCGGATTGCAGCCGATGCCGAGCCAGAGCAAAGACCAGAGCGCGCCGATCGCGGCGAGAATTGCGAAGTTGCTGCGCCAGCCCCACGCCGCCGTGATCGACGGGATCAGCAGCCCCGCGAGTACCAGCCCGATCGACGCTCCGGTGCTGACGACCGCGACCGGCAGGTTGCGCTTCTCGTCGGGGAACCATTGGAACAGGGCGACCACGGTGAACGGGAATGCCGGCCCTTCAGCGGCACCGAGCAGCATGCGCGCCCACAGCAACTCGTGCGCATTGGTGGCGAATAACACCGGAATTTGCAGGGCCGCCCACGCTATTCCCATGACGAGGAGCAGCCAGCGCGCGGCGAGTCGTCGGCACGATAATCCGACGAGAATGCCGGATAGGGAGAAGAGCCAGTAGAAGCTGCCGGAAATCATGCCGAACTGGGCGGCGGACAGGTTCAACTCGCTCATCAACGGTACCGCCGTCATGCTCAGGGCGATCTTGTCGAGGAAGTTGACCAGCATGTAGAGCTGCAAGAGGACCACGATGGTCCACGCAGGTCCGCGTCGGAAAATCTGGGAATCAGTCATGGAGATGTGAGGGCGGATTGCTGCGGTAGGAGGACGCCGAGGCGTCTCGCGGTATGGCCGGCGAGACGCGGCGGCTTCGGCGAGTGATGACGAAAGTCCGCCCGGAGTCAGAACGGTTTGTCGCCGACGACGGTGGCGCGCATCATGCGGCGCGTCGCGGGGAAATAGTCCTGGATCGCGTAGTGCTGGGTCGCGCGGTTGTCCCAGAAGGCGATGGTGTGAGGGCGCCATTTCAGGCGGACCTGATACTCCGGCGCAGCCGCCTGCGTATAGAGATACTGCAGCAGGTTCATCTCCTCGAACTGATAGTCGAAGCCGAAGCGGTATCTGCGGAAGCTTTCGAAGTTGAGGATATGCGTCGTGAAGGCCTGGTTGACGTAGAGGATCTTCTCGCCGCTTTCCGGGTGAGTGCGCACGACCGGATGGTGCTGTGCCGGGAACTGCCTGCGCAATTCCTCGCGGCGCTCGGGCGTCACGTCGTTGCCGAAGGTGGGCAGGATGTCGTGCACAGCGATCAGGCCATCCAGGCGCGCCTTGATGTCGTCGGGCAGGTTTTCGTACGCGGCGACCATGTTGATGAAGAGCGTGTCGCCGCCGATCTCTGGGCATTCGACGCAGCGCAGCATCGAACCGAGCGAGGGAATTTCGCGCCATGAGACATCGGTATGGAAGATGTTCTCGCGGGCCTTCCTGTCCCTGCTGCCGCCGAGCAGCACCAGTTCGGGATGATCGGGGTGATGCGGGAAAACGGGATGCACTTCCAGTTCGCCGAAGCGCCGCGCGAAAGCCACATGCTGCGCCGGCGTAATGTCCTGATCCCGGAAGAAGATGACCTTGAACTCCACGAGCGCACGGCGGAGCGCCTTGATGGTGGTTTCGTCCAGGCTCTCGCGCAGGTCGATGTCACCGATTTCGGCGCCGATGCCTGGCTGGCATCGCGTCAAGGAGAAGGGCCAGTCTCCCGATACGGTGGCGATTGTGCGTGGTCCTTCAATGGTATTCATGCTGAAGTTGTCTCCTGGGGCGGCTCACGAAAGAATTTCTCGTTGCAGGCGGCATCGTCGGCGAGCAACGTACGCCGTTGCGCGCACTGCACGGGTGCCATCGTGCGCCGGTGCCGCCTGGGGCATCCCACCCCACGGCGGGGGGGCATTTCGCTCTGCGAAGGAACGCAACATGGATCGTCCGGGTGGATTGCATTGCGACGCCCTGATGTGGCGCCGCCCCCTCGCCAGGAGGGGGCGCACCGCCTGGCCGCGCCCCCCCGCGTTGGGGGTGACTCCGCCTCCCGCGCGACGCGATCATGGGGTCACAGCCCAGCCGGCACCGCGCCGGTCAATATTCGAAGCGGAGATCCGATTGAACATCAGCCGAAACGTATTTCGTGAAGATCACGAGCAATATCGCAACACCGTGAGCCGGTTCTTTGAACGTGAATGCGTTCCGCGCCAGGAGGCGTGGAACGCCGCCGGCCAGGTGGATCGCGAGACCTGGCTGAAGGCCGGACGCGAAGGCCTGCTGTGCGTCACCATTCCGGTGGAGTATGGCGGCGGCGGCGGCGACTTCGGCCATGCCGCGGTGCTCGTCGAGGAGAACGCTCGTGCGGGCGTCAGCGGCTTTAGCTTCGGCGTGCACTCGTTCGTGGTCGCGCCCTACATCAACCGTCTCGGCACGGAAGAGCAGAAGCAGCGTTGGCTGCCGAAGGCGTGCTCGGGCGAAACCATCATGGCCGTCGCCATCACCGAGCCCGGCGGCGGCTCCGACGTGAAGGCCTGCCGCACCACGGCCGTTCGCGATGGCGACGAATGGGTCATCAACGGCAGCAAGACCTTCATTTCGAACGGCGTCATTGCGGACCTCGTCATGGTCGTATGCAAGACCGACCCGTCCGCCGGTGCCAAGGGCGTGAGCCTCATCATGGTCGAGACCGACCGCGAAGGCTTCCGCCGCGGCCGCAAGCTGCAGAAGGTCGGCATGCATGCCCAGGATACCGCCGAGCTGTTCTTCGACAATGTGCGCGTGCCCGCGAGCAATCTGCTGGGCGAGGAGAACAAAGGCTTCAGCTACCTGATGCACGACCTGACCCAGGAGCGCATGGGCATTGCGCTGAATGCTGCGGCGCAACTGGAGCGCGCGCTCGATCTCACGCTGCAGTACGTGAAGGACCGTAAAGCCTTCGGCCAGACAGTGTGGGACTTCCAGAACACCCGGTTCAAGCTCGCGGACGCCAAGGCGGGTGCCGTGGCTGTGCGCACGATGGTCGACCACTACCTCGGCAAGCATATGCGCGGCGAACTGACCGGCGAGGAGGCCGCCATCGCCAAGCTCTACGCCACCGAAACGATGTGGAAGCACGTGGACGACATGGTTCAGTTGCACGGCGGATACGGGTACATGCTGGAGTATCCGATCGCGCGCATCTTCGTCGATTTTCGTGTGTCCCGAGTCTATGGCGGGAGCAACGAGGTCATGCGCGAGGTCATTTCCCGCAAGCTGTGAGCGTTGCGGAGCAATTCGAGGAGAAAAACATGGCAGAAAAGAACATGATCGGCACTGTGCTCGGCACGGGTTCAGTTGAAATCGAAAAGGGGCGCTTGCGATTCTTCGCCAAGGCGATCGGTGAAAACGACCCCATCTATACCGACGACGCCGCAGCCCACGCGGCGGGACATCCCGCATTGCCCGTGCCGCCGACCTTCCTCGCCTGCATGGTCAGCGAGACGTCGAATGTCATCGAGCGCATGAAGGTGCTTCAGATGGATCTCGGCCGCATCCTGCACGCGGAGCAGGCCTTTGACTACCATCGTATGGCCTACGCGGGGGACACACTGCACCTCGAGACGAAGCTGTCCGATGTGTACGACAAGAAGGGCGGTGCGCTGCATTTCGCGGTCATGGAGACGCGGGTTACCAATCAGAACGGCGAACATGTTGCGGACCTTCGCGGCACTCTGGTCGAGCGCCGCGGCTAACAGAAAGCAAGGAGAAAGAGAACATGCAAGCCCCCCGTTTCAGCGATGTCAACGTCGGCGACAAACTGCCCCCGTTGGCCCTGCCGGCGATCAACCGTACGATGCTCGCGCTCTACTGCGGCGCTTCGGGCGACCACAATCCGATCCACATCGATATCGACTTTGCGCGCAAGTCGCGCATGCCGGACGTATTTGCGCACGGCATGCTTTCGGCGGCCTGGCTCGGGCGGCTGCTGACCAGCTGGGCGCCGCAGACCGCGCTGCGCAATGTCTCGGTCCGCTTCACCGGCATCACGCACCTGGGCAACCAGCCGACCTGCACCGGTGAAGTCGTCGAGAAGCTCGAGGCCAATGGCGAGAACCGCGTCAAGGTCGCGATCAGGTGTACGAACCAGTACGGCGAAGACAAGCTGGTGGGCGAAGCCACCTTGGCGCTGGACTGACGGGAAGGACCCCGCGGTCGGCTGCGCGTGAGGGAGCCGTGGCGGGGAGCATTCGGAATCAGGAGCCGGTGGCGAGACAGTCGAACTGCCTCATGCCGCGGCCCGCGGAGATCAACATGTACATGACCCAGGGACTGCACCGGTCCCTCCAGCAACGTCCTGGCGCCGTTGCGATCCGCTTTGGCGACCACAGCGTCACCTTCCGGCAGCTCGGCGCGCGCGTGGCGCGTCTGGCCGGCGCGTTGCGCCAGTTCGGCGTGATGGACGGCGAGCGCGTTGCGATGCTCTCGCTCAATTCGGCCCGCTATCTCGAGTACAACCTGGCCGTGCCTTGGGCGGGAGGCGTGCTGAATCCGGTCAACATCCGCTGGAGCCAGGCGGAAATGCTCTACGCGCTCAACGATTCGGGCACCAGCATCCTTATCGTCGACGAGACCTTCAAGGGCCTCGCCGCCGCGCTGCAGGCCGGCGCGCCGAGCGTGCGCCACGTGATCTACGCGGGGGACGGCCCCGTCCCCGATGACATGCACGGATACGAAACGCTGATCGACGCCAGCGAGCCGGTGGAGGACGCCTGGCGCCACGGCGACGACCTTGCCGGCATCTTCTACACCGGCGGCACGACCGGCTTCCCCAAGGGCGTGATGCTGTCGCATGCGAACCTGACGACGACGGCGATGGCCGCCATCCTCGCGGGACGTTGCGGTGCGGAAGCCGTGTTCCTGCACGTAATGCCGATGTTCCACCTGGCCGCCTTTGCCGCGGCCAACGCACTGTTCGCCTCGGGCGCGCAGCAAATCGTGATGCCGGGCTTCAATCCGCAGGCCACGCTCAACGCCATCGCCCGCGAGCGCGTCAACCAGATCGGGCTCGCGCCGACCATGATCCAGATGCTGGTCGACTGGATGGCCGGGAACCCGGCCGAAGCGGCGGAACTGGACCTAAGCTCGCTTCGGCTCATTGCCTATGGCGCCTCGCCCATCTCGCAGACGCTCTTGCGGCGCGTTGGGGCCGCATTTCCAGGCGTCGCGTTCATGCAGGGCTATGGCATGACCGAGCTGTCCGCCACGTGCACGATTCTCGGACCCGAGTTTCACACCGAAGAGGCTTTCGCGAGCGGCAAAGCGCGCGCCGCTGGCAAGCCGCTGATGTCGGTGGAGGTGCGTATCGTCGGGCCGGACGGCGCGGAGCTGCCGCGCGGCGGAGTCGGCGAGATCGTCGCGCGCGGCGGCACGGTGATGCTCGGCTACTGGAACAAGCCCGAAGCCACGGTCGAAGCGATCCGCAATGGCTGGATGCATACCGGCGACAGCGGCTACATGGACGAAGAGGGCCTCATCTACGTGGTCGACCGGCTCAAGGACATGATCGTCACCGGCGCGGAGAACGTGTATTCGGCTGAGGTCGAGAACGCGGTCTCCAGCCACCCGTCGGTCGCCATGTGCGCGGTGATCGGCGTGCCCAACCAGAAGTGGGGCGAGTCGGTGCACGCGGTCGTCGTGAGCAAGCCCGGCATGAACGTGAGCGCCGAGGAAATCATTGCGCATTGCCGCGAGCGCATTGCGGGCTACAAGTGCCCGCGCAGCGTGGAGTTTCGCGACACGTTGCCGTTGTCGAGCGTCGGCAAGGTGCTCAAGGGCGAGTTGCGCAAGCCTTTCTGGAGCGACCGCGCGCGCAGCGTTGCGTGATGCGCAGCATTCCTGATCAATCATTCCAGGAGCTACTTTGACTTCTCTACTTTCGACGCTGTCGCTGGCGAGCATTCCGCCGGAAGACGAAGCGTTGCGCGCACCCGTGCGGGCATTCCTGCACAGCGAGCTGCGCGACTATCCCCCGCATTTGCGGGCTCGCAGCATTGGCGCCTACGATGCCGACCTCACCCGTGCGCTCGGCGCGAAGGGCTGGATCGGCATGAACCTGCCGCCCGAAGTCGGTGGCGACGGGCGTAGCCACTTCGCGCGCTTCGTGTTCACCGAGGAAGTGCTGGCGTTCGGCGCACCCGTCGTCGCGCACTGGACCGCCGACCGCCAGACGGCGCAGCTGATCGCGCGCTACGGCACGAGGGAGCAGCAGGCACGCTACATCCCCGGCATTCGCGCCGGCGAGATCGTGTTCGGCATCGGTCTGAGCGAGCCCGACACCGGTTCCGACCTCGCCAGCGTGCGCACACGCGCAGTGCGCACCGAAACCGGCTGGCGCATCAACGGCCGCAAGATCTGGACGACCAACGGCCACCGCGCGAGCCACATGTGCGCGCTGGTGCGCACGTCGGGCACAACCGAGGACCGCCACAAGGGCCTGTCGCAACTGATCTTCGACATGAAGACGCCAGGCATCAGCGTGCGCCCGATCCTCAACATCGTCGGCGAGGATGAGTTCAGCGAAGTGCTGTTCGAGGACGTGGACGTACCGGTTGACGCGCTGATCGGCGAGGAAGGCGACGGCTGGAGCCAGGTGACCGCCGAGCTGGCCTTCGAGCGCAGTGGCTGCGAGCGTATCTATTCGAGTGTGGTGCTTGCCGACATCTGGCTGGACGAGATGCGCGCGATCGAGAACCCGCCGTCCATCGTGGTCGATGTCGCGGGTCGTATCGCGGGTCGCCTGGCCGTGTTGCGCGCCATGTCGCTGGGTGTTTGCGCATGCCTCGACGCCGGCAAGAACCCGGAGCTCGAAGCATCGCTGGTCAAGGATCTCGGCACCGAGTTCGAGCAGGAGGTGCCCAGCTGGATCGCCGAGGCCAACGCAAGCATTCAGAGCTTCCGCCCGTCGCGCGAACTGGCTCTGGCGCTTGCCTACGTGACGCAGTACGCGCCGGTCTTTTCGATCCGCGGCGGCTCTCGCCACATCATGCGCGGCATCATCTCCCGCGGCCTTGGACTTCGTTGATTGAGTGACACCATGACTGATTCCATCCTGGGCGGCTTCGAGCGCCCGCTACGCGAACTGTGCACCGTCGAGGCGCTGCGCCGTGTCGAGGCAGGCGAAGGGGCCGAGGCGCTGTGGCAGAGCATCGACGCGCTCGGCTACACCGATGCGCTGGTGCCGGCTGAATCCGGCGGCGCGGGTCTGTCGCTCGCCGACATGCACGCGCTGTTCTTCGCCGCCGGCCGCGCCGGACTGAGTCTGCCGTTCGCAGAGACGGCCGTGGCGCGCGCGCTGCTGGCGTCGGCCGGGCATCAGCCGGGCGGCGGCTGCATCGTCGTTGCGCCGGCGGCCGAAGCCGATGGCGAGGCCGTGGTCTGCCATGACGTGCAGGATGCCGCGCTGGCCGAGTTCGTGCTGGTCAGCCGCGCCGGCGAATGGCTGCTGCTCGTGCGCGACGCGGCGCATTTCACGCCGGGCGCGTACCGTCCGACGATGTCGGCGGACACGCTGCGCTGGAGCACGGGGCGAGAAGCACTCGTGCGCTTCCCGGTGCAATGTGCCGACGGCGAGGCCATCCGCAACGTGCTGCAAGCTACGGCGATGGCCGGCGCAATGGCCCATGTGACCGACCTGACGGTGCGCTATGCCAACGACCGCAAGCAGTTTGGGCGCCCCATCGGCAAGTTCCAGGCAGTGCAGCAAGATGTGGCCGTGCTGGCATCGCAGGCCGCCACCGCCGAGATGGCTTCGCGCATCGGTTGCTCGAGCGCGAGCTTTCTGCCCGATCCGTTGCTGGCGGCCACGGCCATGCTGCGTGCGTCGGAGGCAGCGGCCCGCGTGGCGGCGATCTCACATGCGGTGCACGGTGCGATCGGCATGACCGAGGAGCACGAACTGGGCTTGTTCACGCGACGCCTGCATGAATCCCGGAGCAGCGGCGCCGGCGTGCGTTGCGCGGAGCAACTCGGGCGCACCGTGCTGGCGGAAGAGGGCCTGCCGGTGGTGGACTTCGTTCGCACGAGGCTCACCGCCGGCGCAGCGGCCGCGTGAGTTCATTCGAGGCCGCTGCTGACCGGCGCAGAGGGCTTGCCGACCCCGCGCCGGTCGTATTGCGCCACAGTGCGTCCCGCGCAGAGCCGGACGCAGCCGCCAAGCTATAATTGCGGGGGCGTTTCTGCGGCGCCATCGTTTTCGCATCACTGTTCTGAACCTGCCATGTCCGCATCCGATACCGTGACCGGCATCTCGCCGGAGGCCGGTAATACCGGTGCCTGCGATGCCTCTTCCTTCGCCGGCTCGCGGCTGCTTCCCCCGCGCGGAGAGCGCCGGCTGATGCCGCGCGACACGCTGATGAATCGCCTGATGGAGGCGCGCGAACGGCGTGGCATCGTCGTGCAAGGGCCTGCCGGAAGCGGCAAGACCAGCACGCTCCTCGCTTGGCGCAAGCGCCTTCTGGGACTCGATACGGACGTCGCGTGGCTGACATTGACCCCCGCGGACAATGACTCCAGCCGATTCTTCGATGATTTGCTAACGAGCATCGCCGAGGTCGACCCTGGCCTCGTGCGTGACGCCGCACTGCTGGTGGGACGCGACAGCGACGAGGCGGCGAGCGAGCGGCTGATGCTCGCGCTGCTGGCGGGTGTCGGACGGCATTGCCGCGACGTGGTGCTGATGCTGGACGATGTGCATTACCTGCACAACCCGTCTATCGTGGAGGCCCTGCGCTGCGCGGTCGAATATGCACCGCCCAACCTCCGTCTGGCTTTCGGCACGCGCGCGGCGTTGCCGCTGCCGTTGGCCGCCCTGAATGCGCGTGGCCAGATGCTGGAGATCGGCGCTCGCGACCTGGCCTTCAGCCCGGACGAGTCGGAGCGGTACCTGCAAAACTACGTGAGCGACATCGACAAGCGCGAAGCACGGCGGCTGCACGATCTCACGGAAGGCTGGGTGGCCGGCCTGCAGTTGTTCGCGGTCGATCTCAAGACGCAGCGCCGGCAGCGCGGCGAGCGGGTGCCGGTGCGCGATACGCAGACATTTGCGAGGTACTTCGAGCATGAGGTGCTTGGCAGCCTGCCTGAAGAGGATCTGCAGATACTCGTACGCATCTCGGTCTGCGAGAGCGTCAGCCCGGCGCTCTGCGCGACACTGATGGGGATGCCGCACGCCGTTGCGAGGATGATGCGGCACCTGATGCATCTCGAGGGGGGCGGCCTCTTCCTGACGCGGCATGACACGCGCGACCACGAGGTGTGGTATCGGCTTCATCCTCTGATACGCGAGGTGCTGCAGGCGCGTTGCCTCGAATGGCCCGAAGCCGATCTGCGGGCCATGCATGCGACCGCGTGGCGCTGGTTCGAAGCGCGCGGCTACCTCGACGAGGCGGTGCGCCACGCGGTGGAAGCGGGCGAGTGCGAAGCGGCGGCCGATCTGGTCGAGCAGCGGATCCCCGAACTGATGGAACACGGCCACTTGTCGCAGATGGCCGCGCTCATGCGCCGCTTGCCGCCCGAACAGGTGCGGCGGCGGTTCAGATTGCGCATCTTGCGATCGTATTTGCGGCTGTTCGCTCACGATTTCGAGTTGGTCACGGAGACGCTCGATGAACTGGAGCGCGAGGCGGCGCGCGGCCAACTCGACGAGCGCCAGCGCTACGCCGTCACCCTGTTGCGCGCAGCCTTCGCGCTGTATTCGGACGATGTGAGCGCGCTCGCCACGCTGCTCCCGCAGGTTCAGGACACGCCTGATGGCCTCGATCAAGTGGAGGCCGCCACGCGGGCCAATCTGCTCGGAATGATATACATCTTCTGCGGCGATTTTGCCCACGGCCGGCGCGTGTTGCAGGATGAATCGTGGGCCGAAAAGTCGATCCGCGCCGGGCTGATTGCCGATTGCGTGACCGCCATGAGCTTCGTGCTTGAAGGCCAGATCGCGCGGGCCGGTACCATCTTGCGCACGGTCCTCGACAGCGCTGAGAAGTTCGGCCCCGGCTATATCGGCGTCGCGAGCCTCGCAGCGGGACTGCTGGCCGAGATCCTGTACGAACTCAGCGATATCGACGCGCTGTGCAGCCTGCTCGGCACACGCATCGACGTGCTCGAGCGCGTCTCGATGCCCGACACGGTGCTTCGCGCACTGGCCCCGCTGGCCCTCGGGCACTGGATCGCGGGCCGTCCGCTAGACGCGCACGCCACGCTGGAGCGTCTGGAAGACTACGCGCTGCGCAACCGGCTGGACCGCTTGCAGGCCTACGTGCTCGCCTTGCGCGTGCGCATCTACCTTCAGGAAGGGGAGCCGGACTTTGCGGAGGGCTCGCTCGATCGCCTCGATTTGCTCGCCGCGCAATACACCGATGCTTCGCACAACTTCACGCTGGATCTGTGGCTTTGCGCCGGCCGCGCGCATCTCGATCTCTGCATGCATCGCAACGACCATTTCCAGATGCGCGCCCGAGCGCTGTCGTTGCTCGCCGTCGCTGAGAAGGCTGGGAGATGGCGGTTCGTCGCGACCCTGCACGTCCTGCTGGCGATCGCCGAACAGCACTGCGGTAATGCGCTGTCGTCCGACGAGCATCTGCTCGAAGCGGTGAGGCTCGGTCATCGGCTCGGCCTCGTGCGCACGCTGATCGACGCTTCGCCGCAGGCTCCGGCACTGCTGTCGGCATTGAGGCAGCGCGAGAACCTCGACCCCGTCCTCTGCTTCTATCTTCAGAGATTGATGGATGCCACCGGTGTACCGCAGGCGCGCAAGGCGGCACCCGCGGCAGCGCCTCGGGTTTTGCGCGAAGCGCTGTCCGAGCGCGAAAGCGAGATCCTCGAACTGGTGGCGCAGGCCATGCCCAACAAGAAGATCGCGGCCATGCTCAACATCACGCCCGAAACGGTCAAGTGGCACTTGAAGAACATCTTCAACAAGCTGGAAGTGGGTAGCCGCAACGACGCGGCCGCCCGGCTGCGGGCGCTGAAGGCTGAATCCCAGGGATAGGCCCCGCTTCCCGTTCGCCATTCCCGACGATTGGCGCCGAACTCCCGCAGTGCTCCGGGATGCCCGCCATGAATCCCGTCCGGGTCGGCCGCCGACCGGACGGAGCGCGAACCTGCGGCGACGGCTGACGGTCGCCGTCTGAAGTCGGGACAGCCAACGACCTGCTGCATGGACGGCCATCCGTCCATCCCGGCTGCGCGATTCTCCATTGGCCGATCCTGGCCACCCCCTCGATGCCCTATGGCGGCAACACCCCCCAAGCCCCCCGGCTTCCCCCCCACGGTGGGTTGCTCCCAATGTCCCGGTCGTCATTGAAGATGCCATCACGGTCGCCGCGCCTTCGCAAGAGGCCGGCGGACGCTTCTGATCCGGCAGCCGATGCGGTGTCCACTCCCGGCCCGCAGGCTGCCCTACCCGAGAGACATCAAGATGAGCGACAAAGTCATTGTTGGCGGCGTCGGCATGATTCCCTTCAGCAAGCCGGGCGCGAGCCCGAGCTACACCCAGATGGGTGCCGAGGCCGTTCGCCTTGCGCTGAAGGATGCCGGCATTGGCTATGAGTTGATCCAGGAAGCCTACGTCGGCTATGTGTACGGCGACTCCACGTCGGGCCAGACCGCGCTGTACGAGGTCGGCATGACGGGCATTCCGGTGGTCAACGTCAACAACAACTGCTCGACGGGCTCCACGGCCCTGTGGCTCGCCCGCAAGGCCGTCGAGAGCGGCGCGACCGACTGTGCGCTGGCGCTTGGCTTCGAGCAGATGCAGGCCGGCGCGCTGAAGAGCCACTGGGACGACCGCCCGCCCACCCGCGAGCGCTTTCTGCCGGTCCTGTGGAACCTGACGGCCGACGCGGAAGGCGTGCCGCAGGCCTTGCGCGGCTTCGGCGGCGCGGGCCGCGAGCATATGCGCAAGTACGGCACCAGCATGCGTACCTTCGCCGAGATCCGCGCCAAGGCTAGCCGCCACGCCGCCAATAATCCGCTGGCGCTGTTCAAGAACGTGGTGACGGCCGATGACGTGATGAACGACAAGGTGGTGTGGCCGGGCGTGATGACGCGCCTGATGGCTTGTCCGCCGACCTGCGGCGCGGCCGCCGCGCTGATCGTGTCGGAGCGTTTCGCGAAGAAGCACGGCATCCGCACCGACGTGCAGATCCTCGCCCAGTCGATGACGACCGATCCGGCCGAGTCGTTCGATCCACCCTCGCTGATCTCCTACGTGGGCGGCTACATGACGCGTGCAGCCGCGAAGGAAGTGTACGAGAAGGCCGGCGTCGGCCCCGAAGATATCAAGGTGTGCGAACTGCACGACTGCTTCGCGCACAACGAACTGCTGACCTACGAAGGTCTCGGTTTCTGCCCGACTGGCGAGGCCGAGAAGTTCGTCATGGACGGCGGCAATACCTATGGCGGCAAGGTCGTGACCAACCCGTCCGGCGGCCTGCTGTCGAAGGGCCACCCGCTCGGCGCCACGGGCCTCGCGCAGTGCTACGAGCTGACCCATCAACTGCGAGGCACGGCCGACCGGCGTCAGGTGGACGGCGCGAAGCTCGCGCTGCAGCACAACCTTGGCCTCGGCGGCGCCTGCGTGGTGACGCTGTACGGCAAGAACTGATTTTCCCCGCGGCCCCCGCGCGTCGCCTGTCCAGGGCTCGGAGGCGGGGACGCCGACCATTGCTGGTCACGGGCTCCCAGCGGCGGCCCGATATATACGCATGAAAGGAGATACGCAATCATGAACAGAACCCTCGAAGGCAAGGTTGCCATCGTCACTGGCGCTGGCCGCGGCATCGGCCGCAGCATCGCACTGCTTTTCGCATCGAAGGGCGCGCGCGTGGTCGTCAACGACCTCGACGCCGCGCCCGCGAACGAAGTCGTGGCCGAGATCGAAAACGCGGGAGGCCAGGCGCTGGCGTTTGCGTGCAACGTGACGGCCCCGGACTTCGGCACGCGCCTCGTCAACGCCACGCTCGACAAGTTCGGCGCCATCGACATCATCGTCAACAACGCCGGCTTTACCTGGGACAACGTAATCCAGAAGATGACCGACGAGCAGTGGGACGCGATCATCGACTGCCACCTGAAGGCGCCGTTCAACCTGTTGCGCGCGGTGCAGCCCTACTTCAAGGAGGCCGCCAAAGCGGACGCCGAGGCCGGTCGCGAAGTGTTCCGCAAGGTGGTGAACATTTCGTCGATCGGTGGCACGCAGGGCAACCCGGGCCAGGTGAACTACTCGGCTGCCAAAGCGGGCATCATCGGCATGACGAAGACACTCGCGAAGGAGTGGGGCCGCCTGAAGGTCAACGTCAACGTGGTAGCCTACGCCGCCATCGAGACGCGTCTCACGCAGGCTGTGACGCAAGACACCTACGTGGATGTCGATGGTCGTCAGATCAAGGTGGGTGTTCCCGCGGACAAGCACGCCGCCGGGCAGGCAACGATTCCGTTCGGTCGCATGGGGACCTGCGAGGAGGCAGCCGGCTCGGTGTATATGTTTTGCATCCCCGAGTCGAATTATGTGACGGGCCAGACGCTGATCTGCGGAGGCGGCCGCGGCGGCTTCTGACGCGCCCACCTTCCAGCGCGGCCGTAGCTCAAGCGCAAAGAGAACGCCACACCTTCGCGGTGTGGCGTTTTCGTTTGGTGGCGCCGCGTCGCGTGAGGTGAGCCGGCCCACGGTTGTGCGGTCCGCTTCCGTCGACGGCAGCGGACCGCGCCGCGTGGGCACGGGGCGTATCAACGTGCGCTTGCCGCGTTGAACGGCACATCCTTGTCCACGCGCACGTCTCCCGGCAGCCCGAGCACGCGCTCGGCGATGATATTGCGCAGGATCTCGTCGGTGCCACCCGCCACGCGCGAGCCCGGCGCGTACAGCATGGCCGTCTGGTACCAGGCCTGCATCGGCGCGAGTTCGGCGTCCATTACGGCGCCGGCCTGACCGGCGAGGTCCATGCCGAAATCGGCCATCTCCTGCAGCAGCCCGACGCTGACCACCTTGCACACCGACGCCTCGGGCCCCGGCGTCTGTCCGCGCGAAAGGCGCGTCATGGTGCGAAAGCGCGTGTACTTGACGCCCTGCGAACGGACGTACCAGTCGGCGAGTCGCCCGCGCACCGCGGCGTGCTCGAGCGCGGGCATGCCGTCGACGTCGCACTGGCGCGCCAGTGCGAGCATGTCGTCGATGTTCGGACGCGGCGCCTCGCCGACGGCGAGACGCTCGTTCATCAGCGTGGTCAGCGCGACTTTCCAGCCGCCGTTGATCTCGCCGAGACGCTGGGCGTCCGGAATGCGCACGTCGGTGAAGAACACTTCGCAGAAGTGCGAAGGGCCCGAGATCTGGCGGATGCGGCGCACCTCGATGCCCGGTGACTTCATGTCGACGAAGAACGCGGTGATGCCTGCGTGCTTGGGCGCGTCCGGATTGGTGCGCGTGAGCAGCAACCCGTAGTCGGCGTGGTGAGCGCCGGAGGTCCAGATCTTCTGCCCGTTGACGATCCACTCGTCGCCGTCGCGCTCGGCGCGCATGCGCAGTCCGGCCAGATCGGAACCGGCGGACGGCTCCGAGAAGAGCTGGCACCAGATTTCATCGCCGCGCAGCGCCGGAGCGACGTGCCGATCGAGCTGGGCCGGCGTCGCATAGGCAATCATGGTCGGGATGCACATGCCGAGGCCGATGCCGAACGGCGTCGCGTTGACGTCGTAAGCGGCTTCCTCTTCGTTGTAGATCACCTGTTCTATTGCCGTGCCGCCGCGGCCGCCCCAACGCTTGTCCCAGGTGATGGCGGCAAAGCCTGCTTCGGCCTTGCGGCGCTGCCAGTCTTTCGCGCGGGCGAGGCCCTCGGTGTCCGCCACGTAACGCTGGCGTGACTGCACCACGTCGTTGCGGCGTCGCGGCGCGCCGGCTTCGAGGAAGCGGCGGGCCTCGGCCCGGAATGCGGCTTCCGCGGGGGTATCGTTGAAATCCATGGCAGTCCTCAGTTGGCGGTGGCGGCCACGTCGTGCGCGGCCCACTGCGTGACCAGCAGGTCCTTCCAGTACGTCACGCTGCCCAGTTGCGTGGCGAGCATGCCGGCGCGGCGCAAGTACAGGTGGCAGTCCAGTTCCCAGGTGAAGCCCATGCCGCCGTGGGTCTGGATGTTCTCGCGCGATGCGAAGCGGTACGCGTCGGTGGCGCAGACGCGCGCGGCCGCGGCGGCCAGCGGCAGTTCGGGCGCATCGGCCTCCAGCGCCCAGGCGCCATAGTAGGCGTTCGAGCGCGCCAGCTCGGCCGCCGTGTACATGTCCGCGAGCTTGTGCTTGATGGCCTGGAACGAGCCGATCGGACGGCCGAAGGCGATGCGCTCCTTCGCGTACGCAGTACCCATCTCGACGCAGGCACTGGCGCCGCCGATCTGCTCGAAGGCGAGCAGCACGGCCGCCTTGCACAGCAGGCGCTCGACTGCCGCCCAGCCGGACTTGCCGCCCGCGAGCTTCTCGGCCGGCGCGGCGTCGAAGACGATCTTTGCCTGCGGGCGGGTCGGATCGACGCTCTCGAGGGGTGAGCGCGCGACGCCTTCGCCCGCGAGATCCACGAGGTAGAGTCCCGGAGCGCCAGCTTCGTCGTTGGCGACCACGACGGCGAAGTCGGCGATGCCGCCGTCCACCACGGGCCATTTCGTTGCGTAGAGGCGTCCGCCTTCGACATGCGCACGCACAGCAGAGGCGGAGGGATTGCCCAGCCCTTCAGCGAGCGCGAACGTGCCAATGACCTCGCCGCTGGCGAGGCGCGGCAGCCATGCGGCTTTCTGCGCGTCGCTCCCATGGGTCAGGATCGCTTCGGTGGCCTGATAGACCGACGATGCGAAAGGCACCGGCGCCAGCACGCGGCCGAGTTCCTCGGCCAGGACGCACAGTCCCTCATAGCCGAGACCGGCGCCACCGAACTGCTCGGGGATCGCCGCGCCGGTCCAGCCGAGCTGCGCGATTTCCTGCCAGAGTTTGCGGTCGAAAGCATCCTTGCCTTCGAGCACCTGCCGCACGGCGGTCGCCGGGCACTGCTGCTGTAACATCCTGCGCGCCTGTTCACGCAGCATGTGCAGGTCTTCGTTGAAGTCGAAGTTCATGCTTGCCTCAGGCCACGCTGACGACAGCTTCGCCGCTGATCTTGACTTCGCCATTCTGGTTGGCGCAATTCACTTCGATGCGCAGGCGCGTTTCGCCGTCCTGCTCGAAGCGTTCGACGACCTTGCCTGACAGATGCGGCTGGTCATGCACATGGGTGATGCCTGAAAAGCGCACGGAAAGCGAGCGCACGCGCTCCGGGCCGGCCCAGTCGGTGACGAGGCGCCCGACGTAGCCGCACGACAGCATGCCGTGCGCGAACACGTCGTCGAGCCCGGCGTTGCGCGCGAAGTCGATGTCGATGTGCATGGGGTTATGGTCGCCGGATGCCCCGGCATACAGCGCCAACGTGGTGCGCGAGATCGGTGCGAGTTGCAGGGCAGGGATGGCGTCGCCGGCGTTGAGCGAGTCCAGGTTCGATTGCATGCGAGGTCTCCTTAAAGCGGGCGTTGCACGAGCGATTTGCGCACGTTGGCGACATGCACGCCGTTCTGGTTGGTGATGCGTGACTCCGTGACGAAGAATTCGAGCGCGCCGCCCTTCTTGTCGTAGATGTCGACGAGCTTCGTTTCGAAGGTCAGCGTGTCGCCGGCGAAGGCGGGGGCGTGATACTCGAACGACTGCTCGGCGTGCAGGATGCGGCGCACGTCGAAATTGAGCAGTTCCTTGACCTTGACTGCAATGCCGAGCTTGCTTTCGAGGCAGAAGAAGTAGGCCGGCGCCACGCGCACCGACGGATAGCCGGCATTGCGGGCGGCGGCCACGTCGAAGTGGACGGGGTTGGACTCGCCGATGGCTCGGGCGTAGTCCTGCACAGCACCGGTTTCCACGGTGATGCTGCGCTGGCCAAAGCAATGGCCGATCAGGTTTTTGTCAAACACGTTGTCTCCAATTGATTCAATGATGGCGAGCGCTTCGCGGCGCGTGGGCCTTAGACGGACTTGCCTGCCGCTTCCCAGTAGCGCTTGCGCAGCTCCTGCTTGTAGAGCTTGCCGGTTTGCAGGCGCGGTAGCTTCTCGATGAAGTCCACGGACTTCGGAACCATGTAGCGCGCAACCTTGCCGCGCAGGTAGCGGATCAGTTCCTCGGCCAGTTCCGGCGACGGAACCACGCCGGCGGCCGGCTCGATGACGGCCTTGACCGACTCGCCCATCTCCGCGTCGGGCACGCCGATGACCGCCGCGTCCTCTACCTTCTCGTGCGTGACGAGCGCGTCCTCGATGGCCTGTGGATAGATGTTCACGCCGCCCGAGATGATCATAAAAGTCTTGCGGTCGGTCAGGTACAGGTAGCCCTCGTCGTCCACGTAGCCCATGTCGCCCACGGCGGTCCAGCTGGGATGCCGGGGATGCTGGGCGCCCTTCGTTTTTTTCGGATCGTTGTGGTAGATGAAAGGCTGCCGGTCCCGCTCGAAATAGATCAAGCCGCTCTGGCCCGGCGGCAGTTCGTTGCCGTCGTCGTCGCAGATGTGCAGCTTGCCCACCCTCGCTCGGCCGACCGAGCCAGGATGCGCCAGGTACTCGGCACTGTCGATCATGGTCATGCCGTTGCCTTCGGTCGCTCCGAAGTATTCGTGGACGATGTGCCCCCACCAGTCGATCATGGCGAGCTTGACGTCCTTCGGGCACGGCGCCGCCGAATGCGTGGCAAAGCGCAGGCTCGACAGGTCGTACGCGTTGCGCGTTGCGTCGGGCAGCTTGAGCAGGCGCACGAACATCGTGGCCACCCACTGGCTGTGCGTGACGTGGTAGCGTTCGATCAGCGCGAGCGCCTGTTCGGCGTCGAACTTCTCCATGTACACCACGGTGCCGCCGACTGCCCCGATCTGCAGCGCCCAGCCGAGCGGTGCGGAGTGATACAGCGGCGCGGTGGACAGGTACACCATGCCGTCGAAGAATCCATATTCGGTGAACTGCTTGCGGCGGAAGGGGTCGACGAACTCGCGCACGTCATACGACGGCTGGTCGCGCAGGATGCCCTTGGGGCGGCCGGTGGTGCCGGAACTGTAGAGCATCAGTGCGCCCAGCACTTCGTTGGCCAGCGGTTCGGCGGAGCAGGGCGCCACGGCATCCTCGTAGCTGGCCCAGCCGTCGATGGTGCCGTCGACCATCAGGCATCCCAGGCAATCGGGCATGCGGCTGCTAAGCCCCTCGGCCAGTTCGCGCATGCCGTACGAGCTGATGACGAGCTTCGACTCGCTGTCCGCGATGATGTATGCGGCCTCGTCTGGAGTCACGAAACGATTGACGGGCGTCAGTTTCAGACCCGAGCGCAATGCCGCCCAACCGATCTCGAAGCAACGCATGTTATTTTCCAGCACCATCGCGATGTGGTCGCCGGGGCGCAGGCCGATACCCCACAGGTAGTGGGCGAGCCGATTGGAGCGCTGGTCGAGTTCCGCGTAGCTCAGGCTGGCGCCGGTGCCGCCATTGATGACGGCGAGACGCTCGGGGTGCAGGCGGGCACGGTCGCCCAGATAAGACCAGTTCTGGTCGGTCATGGAAAGTGTCTCCATTGTGCGCCGGCGGCCCCTATCCGTGCTCACGGACATGGGGCCGCAACGCGCGATCTTCTCTTCGTGTGCTAGTTGAGCTGGTTCGACAGCACCAGCGATGATGCCGCCGTGAACATGCCGCCCACACCCTGCACGAAGCTCGTGCGGACATTGTCCACCTGGCGGAACGCTTCGCCGCGCAACTGGCGCACCGCTTCAAGGATGGCGAACATGCCGTACATGCCAGTGTGCGTGTAGAGGATGCCGCCGCCGTTTGTGTTCATCGGCAGCTTGCCGCCCGGACGCGTATGTCCTTCCTGGACGAAGCGGCCGGCCTCGCCGTGCTCGACGAAGCCGCAGTCGGCGAGGCCGTACAGCGGCAGGTGCGCGAACGCGTCGTAGACCATCAGGTGGTCAATGTCCTTCGGCGTCAGCCCGGCTTCGGCGAACGCATGCCGGCTCGAGTCGCGGAATGCGCGTGAGTGGCTGAAGTCCTCCATCTGCGAGATCAGCGACGACTCGCCAGCCTCGCCGGTACCGAGGATGTAGACGGGCTTGCCCGCCGTGTTCAGGTCGCGCGCACGCTCGGCCGAGGTGATCACGAGCGCGCCGCCGCCGTCGGTCACCACGCAGCATTCGAGCTTGGTGAACGGCCAGGCGATCATCGGTGCGGACATCACCTCGTCGACCGTCAGGCGCTTGCCGCGCGCGGCAAGCGGATTGCCCTCGGCCCAGTGGCTCTGTGCCACCACCACTTCGGCGAGCTGCTCGAGCGTCGTGCTGGTTTCCTTCGCATAGCGAAGGAACGGCAGTGTGAACGTGTTGGGCGGACCACCCGAGCCGTATGGCAGCTCGAACTGGCCTTGCATGGAGAACGGCGCCACCGAGCGCGGCGGCCAGCCCACGCGCGATCGGCCCGACTGGCCATGCGTGACGAGCACGACCGATGCGTGGCCCGCGCGGATCGCCGCCACGGCATGGCGCACGCTCATCATGAACGAACAGCCGCCGACGTTCGTGCCGTCGAACCAGCGCGCCTCGATGCCGAGGTAGTGGGCCACGTCGATTGGGTTGTCGACGGCGCTCGTCACGCCATCTACGTCGGCCAGCGTCAGGCCGGCCTCGGCCACGGCGCGGTGCGCGGCGATGGCTCGCAACTCCATCTCGGAAAGTTGCGGCAGCACGCCCAGTTCGGTTTCGGCTGCGCCGACGATCGCGATGGTCTGGGTCGAGCGGCTCATTGAACGTTCTCCTTGCCGCCGCCGGCCGGGCGGAACATTGGCAGCATCATTTCGCCGCGGGCCTCGAACACCACCTCCAGCGGCATGTCGAGTTCCAGGTGCCGCGGATCGACGGGCACGCCGACCAGGTTCGACATCATGCGCGGCCCTTCCTCGAGCTGGACCACGGCGATTACGTAGGGCGTCTCGCCTTGCCAGCCGGGCATCGCCATGTGGCTGATGACATACGAGTACAGCGTGGCGCGGCCGCTCACGCTCACCCACGACAGCGCTTCTGCACCGCACGACGGGCAATGCGTGCGCGGATAAAAGACATGCTTCGCACAGCTGGCGCAGTGTTGCAGGCGCAATTCGCCCGCCTGTGTGCCCGCCCAGAACGGCAGGGTGCCGGGAATGGGCACGGGCGCCGGCTTGGCCGGCGCGGACTTCGGGGCCGTCATCGTTCAGGCCTCCTGCTTTGCGGACGGGCGCTTGCCAGACGTATTGGCGTTTGCGGCGGCTCGGGCGACGAGGCCCGGAACCACGGCGCCGAGTTCCGACGGCTCCCAGCGGCTGCCCTTGTCGATCGACGGGCCCGCCGACCAGCCCTCCGCTACGGTGATGGAGCCGCCACGCACGCCGAACACACGGCCGGTCACTTCCGACGATTCCGCGCTGCCGAGCCAGACGATCAGCGGCGCCACGTTGGCCGCATCGAACGCGTCGAACTTGCCCACTTCGGCAACCATGCCGGCCTTCTTGAACACTTCCTCCGTCAGGCGGCTCGTCGCGGTCGGATAGATCGCGTTCACCGTCACGCCGAAGCGGCCCATTTCCTGGGCAGCCACGATCGACATGTTGGCGATGCCGGCCTTGGCCGCGCCATAGTTCGTCTGGCCTACGATGCCGTAGAGGCCCGACGACGAACTCGTGTTGATCACGCGTGCCGCACGCTGGCGGCCAGCCTTGGCCTCGTCGCGCCAGTAGGCGGCGGCATGGCGCATCGGGCAGAACGTGCCGCGCAGATGCACGCGGATCACCGAGTCCCATTCTTCGATGCTCATGTTGACGAGGGTCTTGTCGCGCAGGATGCCGGCATTGTTGACCAGCACGTCGAGGCCGCCGAACGTGTCGATGGCTGACTGGATGAGGCGCTGTGCGCCGTCCCAGTCAGAGATGTCGTCGGTATTGGCGAGCGCCTCGCCACCGAGCGCGCGGATTTCCTCCACCACCGCCTGGGCGGGACCGACATCGTTGCCGCTGCCGTCTCCCGCTACGCCGAGGTCGTTGACGACGACCTTTGCGCCCTGGCGCGCGAATTCCAGCGCGTACTCGCGGCCGATGCCGCGGCCGGCGCCCGTGATGATGACGATGCGATCCTTGCAAAGCTGGGTCATGCTGATGCTCCTCTGTTGTTCCTCTGAATGCCGTGACAGGCTGATCGGGTGCACGCAGGCGGCGCCCGAAGCGGGTCGGGGCTTGCCAAACGGCGCGATTCCAGTATTGACCGCCGCACTTGGCGGTCGCAATAATCGCGTTTCAATAATCGAAACATCGGAGACTGACCGCTTCCGTGCCGGACGGCCGAAACAGCCATGAAATCGGAGAATGAAACAGACGGAGATGCCTTCAGCCGCATGACGCCGGGCAGCCAGACGCTCGCGCGCGGCCTCGGCCTGTTGCGCGTGTTTCTCGGGGGCGCCCCGATGCTGAGCAACGCGCAAATTGCCGAGCGTACGGGGGTGCCCAAGGCCACGGTGAGCCGGCTGACGCATTCGCTGGTGAATGAGGGATATCTCGAGTACGACCCCGCCTCACGGGGCTACCGCCTCGCGCCGGTTTGCCTGAGCCTCGGGCGCTCGTTCGAGGTTGGGCGCACCGAACTGGCGACTGTCCTGCCGCTGTTGCGTGAAGTGGCGGTGTCGCAGCGTGTGAACGTGTCGCTGTCGGCGGCAGACGGCCTGTCGATGGTTTACCTGGCAACGATCCGCGAGGGCCGCGGGCCCCTGCGGCGGACAGCTGCGCCAGGCACACGCTTTGCCATGGAAACCAGTTCGATCGGCCATGCCTGGCTTGCCGCATTGCAGGCGCCACGGCGCAAGACGGTGCTGGCGGCGCTCGCCGACGAATGCGGTGCGGAGTGGCCCAGGTACTCGGCGGCGATCGACGAATCGATCGCCCTTTACGCATCACGCGGCTATTGCCGTTCGGGCGCGATGCTGGGCGCGGAGGGGATTGCCACGGCGGTGGCGGGGCCGTATGGCGTCATCTACACGCCGGGCATCAGCTTTTCGGCCGCGGACAACGATTACACGACGCTCATCGCGCACTTCGTGCCGGTGCTGCTCGGCCTGGCCGACGCCATGCGCGCGGCGTGGGCCGATTTCGCGGCAGCGTAGGTTCTCTCCGCTGCTGCCATGATCGCCCGCACGCACCGACGGCGGTACGGATCAGCGCGGCCTGTCGCCGATGATCGTCGCCCGGTTCATATGCCGCACAGCCGGGAAGTAGTCCGACACGGCATAGTGCTGCGTCGCGCGGTTGTCCCAGAATGCGATCGTGTTCGGACGCCACTTCAGGCGCACCTGGTATTCGGGCTGGCTGGCCTGGCGATACAGGTAGGCCAGCAAGTCGAGTTCGCCGAAGCGGGCATCGGAGCCCACGCGATACGGTTCGAGCTGGAGGAAGTTCGCGAGGTGCGTGGTCCAGCCTTCGTTGACGAACAGAATCTTCTCGCCGGTTTCCGGATGGGTGCGCACGACCGGGTGGGTTTGTGGCGGAAAGTCGTTGTGGAAGGTCTTGCGACGCTCGGGCGTCAACGTGAAACCAGGCAGGCCATCGTGCACGGCCTGGAGGTTCGCGATGCGGGCCTTCACGGCCTCGGGCAGGTTCTCGTAAGCCGCGACCATGTTGACCCACAACGTGTCGCCGCCGACCTTCGGGCATTCAATGCAACGCAGGATCGACCCCATCGACGGAATTTCGCGCCACGAGACGTCGGAGTGCCAGACGTTCTCCCGGCCGCGTGTGGTGCCGTCTCGGCCGAAGACGACCAGTTCCGGGTGCTCGGGATGGTGCGGAATCGTCGGGTGAATTTCCAGTTCGCCGAAGCGGCGCGCGAGCGCAACGTGCTGCTCGGCCGTGATGTTCTGGTCGCGGAAGAACAGAACCTTGTACTTGAGCAGTGCGCGGCGGATGGCCTGCACCGTCGTCTCATCGACCTGGCTCAGGTCGATGCCGCCGATTTCGGCGCCGATCACCGGCGTGACCGGCTCGACCGAGAACGGCCACGATTGCGCATCGGGGGCGGACAGCGGAACTGGCGTGAGCGTTACGGTGGGCTGCATGTTTTTGTCTCCTGTCGGTGTTCATTGCGGTTGCATGAACATGGTCGCTGTGGGCCGCCCCGGGGACAAGGCGCGAATTTCGCTCGTTGAAATTCTCGCGGTCCGCACACGCTGGGCCGGATAGTGGGGTGGCTTACCCCCCTTTGACGGGGTGGGGAGTATCAGGGCGACAGGGTGCATGCTGTAACGGCAGCGGCATGCCATTGTCATGCCGTGATTCGATTTGTCCGGCCCGCCTTTTCCAGCGTGATGCCGGTCCAGGAAGACAGAGACAAGGCTCAGAACATGTACAAGCTCAGCGAGTTCTATATCGATGGCGCCTGGCAGGCGCCCGCCCCAGGTGCGGCAACGACCGAGATCGTCAATCCGGCCACCGAGGCTGTGATCGGCACGCTCGCGCTCGGCACCGTAGTAGACGTTAATCGCGCCGTTAGTGCGGCGCGCGCGGCGTTCCCGTCGTGGTCGTCGACCAGCCGCGAGGAGCGCCTCGCTTTGCTGGCGCGCATTGTCAGATGCTACGAGGCACGCATCGACGACATCGCGACCGCGATCCACGAGGAAATTGGCGCGCCGATGTGGCTTTGCAAGACGCGTCAGGCTCCGCTCGGGCTGATGATGCTCGAGTCGGCCATCGCGGCGCTCAAGGAGATGGAGTTCGAGCGCAAGATCGGCCGCGCGGAGGTGGTGAGCGAGCCCATCGGCGTCGCGGCGCTCATCACGCCATGGAACTGGCCGGCCGGCGCGATCATGGGCAAGGTCGCTTACGCGCTGGCGGCCGGCTGCACGGTGGTGCTCAAGCCGTCGGAGCTGGCGCCGCTGGACGCACGCATCATTGCGGAGGTCATGCATGACGCCGGCGTCCCCGCCGGCGCTTTCAACATGATCTATGGTCTCGGCCCGGATGTCGGCGCTGCGCTCTCGGCACACCATGACGTCGACGTTATTTCGCTGACCGGTTCAACCCGCGCGGGCACTGCCGTCGCGGCGGCGGCGGCCAATAGCGTGAAGCGCGTGCTGCTGGAGTTGGGCGGCAAGTCGCCCAACGTGATTCTGGACGACGCCGACCTCAAGGCAGCGGTGACCGATGGCGTAATCAGTTGCATGATCAACTCGGGCCAGACCTGCGTGGCGCCCACACGGATGCTGGTGCCGCGCCACCTTCACGACGAGGCGGCGGCTATCGCGGCGGCGGTGGCGGACTCGCTCAAGGTGGGCGACCCGATGCAGGACGACAGCAAGGTCGGCTCGGTCGCCAACCGCGCACAGTTCGAGAAGGTGCAGCGCATGATCGGCATCGGCATCGAGGAAGGTGCGCAGGTGGTGGCCGGGGGCATTGGCCGCCCGGTTGGCATCGATAAAGGTTATTTCGTACGCCCGACTATTTTCGCGAACGTCAGTAACGAAGCAGTCATCGCGCGCGAGGAGGTTTTCGGCCCGGTGCTGACCATGATTCCCTACGACGGAGAGGCGCAGGCCATCGACATCGCCAACGATACAGAGTATGGCCTCGCGGCCTACGTCTGGTCGAAGGACGCGGCGCGCGCGCGCCGCGTGGCCGGCAAGTTGCGTGCCGGAACGGTGCGCATCAACGGCGCGTCTGCCGATTACGCAGCGCCGTTCGGTGGCTACAAACGCTCTGGCAACGGACGCGAACTCGGCACCTACGGTCTCGCCGAGTATCTTGAGCACAAGTCGGTGACGGCCTGACGGGAAAGCAGAAAGAGCCATGCGTAGCGGCGACGATGTGCCGTCGACACGGCGGCTCTCCCGCGAGTCGGGCCGCTTCGTGCGCAGCACGCCCGGCAGCCGCTCGCTGGCGCGGGGCCTTCAATTGCTGCGTACGTTCCGCATTGGCACCTCCGCGCTGACCAACGCCGAACTGGCCGACCGTACCGGGCTGGCACGTCCGACGGTCAGCCGGCTGACGCGCACGCTTGTCGATAACGGCTTCCTCCAGTACGACACAGGCCAGCAGGCCTACCGCCTGAGCGCCGTGGCGCTGAGCCTCGGGCTGGCGTTTCGCTTGCAGGTGCCGCTGCTGGACGTGGCAGCCGGATTGCTGGCGCAAGCGGCGCGTGAGGAGCGGGTGAACGTTGGCCTCTCCGTCGCGGACGTGGACGAAATGGTCATCGTGGAGTTCGTGCGTGGCAGCGCGGGCAGTGCCAGGCGCGTGGTGGTGCCGGGCGCGAGGGTGCCGCTCACGGGCAGCTCGGCCGGTTGGGCCTGGCTGGGCGGCCTGCCTGAGCGTGAGCGCGAGGAGCAGTTGGCATGGCTCGCGGGGCGTCACGGCACGGCGTGGGACGCCTTACACGCGGAGATGGGGACGGCATTTCATGCTGTTGCGACGCAAGGATTCTGTATCGTGCAAAGGCCGGACGGACCGGTTGGCCTCTCCGCGCCGGTACGGAGCCGCCAAGTGCCGGGTTGTGTAGTCAGCTTCGCCATTCCTCTGGCAACCCAATCCGCGGAGGAACTGGCCGCCCGCCACGGGCCCGCGCTATTACGGCTCGCCGCGCGGCTAGAACGGGCGGACGAGGCGCTGGAACCGCTCTGAAGGCCCGATCGGAAAATCCGCTGTGATCGTCCGCGCATCCCTTCGCGGACGAAGAATCAACCGCTACTTCGGCATCCTGAAGATATCACCCTCCGCTTGCGCGTGAGGGCGATGAGCATTTCCAGACGTAATGCTTAATGCAGGGTATTCAGCGTTTCCTGCGGCAACCACCCGGCCAGAACGCGGGAAAGCTCTTCGGTGACGGGCGCTTGCGGTGCAGTGGGCGTGCCAGCCGGCGTCCGGTTGAAGCGCGGCGCCGGTGCGGGCTGCACGACGCCGCCGATTTCCACGAAGGTGCCGCGGGCCTTCAGGTGCGCGTGCTCCGGCGCCTCGGCGAAAGTCAGTACCGGCGCGAAGCAGACGTCGGTGCCTTCCAGCAGCGCACACCATGCGTCGCGCGGCTTGCTGCGAAAGATCTTTGCGAGCACTTCGCGTGATTGATCCCATGTCGCCTTGTCGTTCTGCGCGCCAAGCGCCGACGGGTCGAGGTCGAGCTTTTCCAGCAACTGCGCGTAGAACCGGGCTTCGATGGGGCCGATGGAGATCCAGCGGTCGTCCGCGCACTGATAGCAGTTGTAGTAGTGCGCTCCCGAGTCCAGCACGTTGTTGCCCCGCTCGAGGTCCCATTGTCCGGCCGCGACCATGCCGTAAAAGGCAGTGGCCATGTGAGCGGTGCTGTCGGAGATGGCAGCATCGACCACCTGTCCCTTGCCCGATGCGCGCGTCTCGTAGATGGCGGCCAGGATGCCGAGCGCCATGTATACGCCGCCGCTCATGTCGCCCAGAAGCGCGAGCGGAATCGCGGGCGCCTGTCCCTTGGCGCCGATAGCGTGCAGTGCGCCGGTGAGCGAGATGTAGTTGATGTCGTGGCCGGCCACTGGCGCGAGCGGACCGGTTTGGCCCCAGCCCGTGATGCGGCCGTAGACCAGCTTCGGATTGCGTGCCTGGCAGGCCTCGGGCCCGAGGCCGAGGCGCTCGGTGACGCCGGGCCGGAAGCCTTCGAGCAGCACGTCGGCGCCCTCGACGAGCTTAAGCACCAACTCGATCGACTCGGGGTCTTTCAGGTCGAGTGCGATGCTCTTGCGGTTGCGCGCCAGCAGATTGTATTTGAGCGGCTTCTTGACGCCGAGGTCGGCGGGTTCCAGGCGGTCAATGCGCAAGACTTCCGCGCCGAGGTCGGCCAGCAGCATGGCCGCCATCGGACCGGGGCCGATGCCGGCCAGTTCGATGACCTTGAGGCCTGCGAGCGGGCCCGTGTGATTTTCTTGCATGATGAGGTTTCAGGTAATGGTTTGGTGTTGGTTACTCACGTGGCGGTGCGGGTGACGCCCGCCGCGAGCATGGTCTCGATCTGCGCGTCGCTGTAGCCCGCCTCGCGCAGCACTTCTGCGCTGTGCTCGCCAAGCTGCGGTGCATGGCGCGAGAGGCACGGTTGCGTGGCTGACCAGTTCGACGGTACCGAGATCGAGCGCATCGTGCCTTCGGTGGGATGCTCCACCGTTTGCAGGAAGTCGACCGCGCGCAGATGCGGATCGTCCATCAGCGATTCGATCGTGTGCATCGGCATGACCGGGATGTCGGCGGCTTCCAGCGCGGCCTGCCACTCGGCCGTGGTTCGGGTGGCGAAGATTTCGGCCAGCATTTTGTAGAGATCGCGGATGTTCTCCGTGCGCGCCGTGATGGAATTGAAACGCGGGTCGGTCTGCATGACTTCAGGACGACCAATCATCTCGAAGAAGTTCTGCCATTGCTTGTCGTTGTAGACGAGCACGCACAAGTAGCCATCGAGTGTCTTGTACGGACGGCGGTACTCGTTGAGAAGCCGCGCGTACCCGGTGGGGCCGGCGGGCGGCTCGAACGTGTGGCCGCTCATGTGATCGCCCAGCATGAACTGCGCCATCGTCTCGAACATCGGCACCTCGATCGACTGGCCTTCTCCCGTGCGTTCCCGGTGAAACAGCGCGGCCGTGATGGCGCCCGCTGCGGCAATGCCGACGACGCGGTCCGCCATGGCGCTGGGCACGTAGCGGGGCGCATCCGCGCCCGCGAGTATGCCCAGCGTGGGCAGCGCGATTGCGCCCTGGATCAGGTCGTCATAGGCCGGGCGCGGTGCGTAGGGACCGCGCTGTCCATATCCGTAGACGCCGGTATAGATGATGTTCGGGTTGGCCGCGCGCACGGCCTCATAGTCGAGGCCGAGGCGCGCCATTGCCTGCGGGCGCACGTTGTACACGAGCACGTCCGCGTCGACAACCAGCTTGAGCAGCGCCTCGCGGCCGTCCGGCTGCTTCAGGTCGAGCACGAGGCTGCGCTTGTTGCGATTGATGTGCAGGAAGCCGGCGGCCATGCCGCGATGGCGTGCGGGGCCGATGCCGCGTGTGTTGTCGCCTGCGGGAGCTTCAATCTTGATGACGTCCGCGCCGTAATCGCCGAGGATCTGTGTCGCGAACGGTCCCATCAGCACGGTTGTGAGGTCGATGATGCGCACGCCGCGCAGCGGCCCGGCGCTCATGCTGGGCTCCTGCTGGTTGCGCTGTGCACGCATGCACGGGGCGAGGAAAGGAGGGTCAGTCGCATGGCTTTCTCATGACGTCGGATTGGAATGGGGCGCTCTGGGCCGGGATCTTGGTCCGAGCGGGGCAGTGACTCCTGCATTTCAGTATCTGATGCAGCGAGGGTGTAGCCTCCCCCCCGCCGTGGGGAGCCATAGGTGAGGACCGGTTGGGACAACATCGGACTATGCGCTCCGATGCAGTGCCAACCGGATCAGGATGCGGTACAGGCCGGAGATCGTTGCTTTCACGGCGTGCGAAGGCGTGTGGACGCAAGTCGTCTGCGTCGGAGTCAATTCACCCGGCGCCCGGCAATCGCACGTCAGGCACAAACCCCATGTAGATAGATACGGTGGCGTTCAGATGAGTGGACCATTGCAAGGCATCCGGGTGATCGAAATGGCAGGCATCGGGCCCGCGCCGTTTTGCGCAATGATGCTCGCGGATATGGGAGCGGAAGTTCTTCGAGTGGACCGGCCGCTATCGAAGCGCGTCGATCTCGACGGCAAGCCGGCCAGCGAGGACGCGTTACGGCAAGACGTCCTGGCGCGCGGCAAGCGCACTGTGGCGGTCGATCTGAAAACCGTCGCGGGCGTCGAGGCCGTGCTCGCGCTCGTCGACCAGGCCGACGTTCTGATCGAAGGATTTCGTCCCGGCGTGATGGAGCGGCTCGGGATCGGTCCCGATGTGTGCCTTAAACGCAATCCCAAGCTCGTCTACGGCCGCATGACCGGTTGGGGGCAGAGCGGCCCGCTTGCGCACGCAGCCGGGCACGACCTCAATTACATCGCGCTTACCGGCATGCTCGGCGCAATGGGTCGCGCCGGCGAGCCGCCTGCACCGCCGCTGAACCTCGTCGGCGACTACGGTGGCGGCGCAATGATGCTCGCGTTCGGTCTGGCCTGCGCGTTCGTCGAAGCAGCCCGCAGCGGCGAGGGGCAAGTCGTCGATGCCGCAATGACCGACGGCGCTGCGCTCCTTGGCGCGATGCTCTATGGGATGAAGGCTCAGGGGACATGGAGCGAGGAGCGCGCATCGAATCTGCTGGACGGCGCGGCACCGTTCTACGACTGCTACGAATGTGCGGATGGCAAGTACATCGCGATTGGCTCGATCGAGCCGCAGTTCTATTCGCAACTGCTCGAATGTCTCGATATCGATGCAGCCGAATGCTCGCACCAGCACGACCAGCGTGCGTGGCCCGAGATGAAGCGTCGGTTTGCGAGTATTTTTCTCACTCGCACGCGCGCGCAGTGGACCTCACGCATGGAAGGCACGGATGTCTGCTTCGCGCCGGTGCTCGATATGGACGAGGCCCCTCGACATCCGCACAACGTTGCGCGGGAAACATTCGTCGAAGCGGGCGGCATTCTGCAGCCAGCACCTGCGCCGCGCTTCAGCCGAACTACGCCTTCCGGTCGTCCTGAGCCACACCTCGGCGAGTACGACGTGCGCGATGCGCTTCACGCCTGGCGCTCGACCTCGAGGAGTGCCGGGAACGTGTAGTCATCCTATATTTATTGTTGTCTGCATCAAAGAAGTGGTGTTTCAGACGGCTGCGGCTCAACGCTGGAATACCCGAGCGCGCAGTATGCATGACCTCGATCGCACCGGAATTGCGGCGCCGAGTATCGACAATTCCTGCCTGAGGGGCTCGAGCGCTCTCTCCTCGGCCTGCCAGGTCGAGGTGTCAGGAGGTGCGTACCCCGCTCCGCCATTCGGGAAGATTCAGCCGCGAGCGCAGAACTCGCACGGGGATGGTCGTCCCGGGCCACGCGCGCTACCTCCCTGTTTCAGGGGGCATGCGGCGTGAGGGCGAGTGCATATCATCGGCTGGTGTATTTGAACGATACGGAGTGAGCGAAAGTGAAGGTATTGGTGGCAGTCAAGAGAGTCGTAGACGCAAACGTGAAAGTTGGCGTGAAGTCGGACGGCTCGGGAGTGGATCTCGCGAACGTGAAGATGTCGATGAACCCGTTCGACGAGATCGCCGTGGAAGAAGCGGTGCGTCTGAAAGAAGCGGGCGTGGTGACTGAAGTCATCGCCGTTTCCGCTGGTGTGGCGCAGGCGCAGGAAACGCTGCGCACGGCGCTGGCCATCGGCGCGGATCGCGCAATCCTCATCGAGTCGAATGAAGACCTGCAGCCGCTCGCCGTGGCGAAGCTCCTGAAGGCGCTTGTCGACAAGGAACAGCCGCAACTCGTGATCCTCGGCAAGCAGGCTATCGACGACGATTCGAACCAGACCGGCCAGATGCTCGCAGCCCTCGCGAACCTGCCGCAAGCGACGTTCGCCTCGAAGGTCGTGGTTGCCGACGGCAAGGCGACCGTGTCGCGCGAAGTGGACGGTGGTGCGGAAACGCTGTCGCTGACGCTGCCCGCAGTCGTCACCACCGACCTGCGCCTGAACGAGCCGCGCTACGTCACGCTGCCGAACATCATGAAGGCGAAGAAGAAGCCCCTGGAAACGGTCAAGCCGGAAGACCTGGGCGTCGACGTCACGCCGCGTCTGAAGACGCTGAAGGTTGCCGAACCGCCCAAGCGTAGCGCAGGCGTGAAGGTGCCGGACGTGAAGACGCTGGTCGAGAAGCTGAAGACCGAAGCCAAGGTGCTGTAAGGAGCGAGACGAAAATGACGAATCTGGTGAATCTGGTAATCGCTGAACACGACAATCACTCGATCAAGGCTGCGACGCTGAACACCGTCGCAGCAGCACAGAAGATTGGTGGCGATGTGCACGTGCTGGTCGCAGGCCACAACGCCCAGGCCGCAGCGGACGCAGCCGCGAAGATCGCAGGCGTTGCGAAGGTGCTGCTCGCCGACGCGCCGCAACTCGAACAGGGCCTCGCCGAGAACGTCGAAGCGACGGTCCTGACACTTGTGCAAAATGCGGCGAAGAACTACACGCACATCCTCGCGCCGGCAACGGCAGCGGGCAAGAACGTTACCCCGCGTATCGCCGCGAAGCTCGACGTCGCGCAGATCAGCGACATCACCGCCGTGGATTCGCCGGACACGTTCGAGCGTCCGATCTACGCGGGCAATGCGATCGCGACGGTGCAATCGGTCGATCCGGTCAAGGTCATCACCGTTCGCACGACGGCGTTCGATGCAGTCGCAGCCGAAGGCGGCAGCGCAGCGGTTGAAAAGCTCGACGCCGCAGCAGACAGCGGCCTCACGCAGTTCGTCGGCCGTGAAGTCACGAAGCTCGACCGTCCGGAACTCACGAGCGCAAAGATCATCGTTTCGGGTGGTCGCGGTCTGGGCAGCGGCGAGAACTACACGAAGGTTCTGGAGCCGCTCGCCGACAAACTCAACGCCGCACTCGGCGCCTCGCGCGCAGCAGTGGACGCTGGCTACGTGCCGAACGACTATCAGGTCGGTCAGACCGGCAAGATCGTCGCGCCGCAGCTGTACGTGGCAATCGGCATCTCCGGTGCGATCCAGCATCTCGCCGGCATGAAAGACTCGAAGGTCATCGTCGCGATCAACAAGGACGAAGAAGCCCCGATCTTCAGCGTGGCCGACTACGGCCTCGTAGGCGACCTCTTCACCGTCGCTCCCGAACTGGCCGCCGAACTCGATCGGGGCGCCTGATCACCGACAGCATGCCTGCGCGTGACTGAGCAAAGTCGTCTGCTGCCGTCTCGCGCCGATGCGGCACAACCGACGCCGGGCAAAGCACGTCATACATGCTCTATGCTTGTACCGTTAGTATCCGCCACGCTCGTTTGAGTCGTTTGCAACGCGTGGCGGATTCCTTCGCTACCTCGTGCGGCTTCGTCGCGACGAGCTCGCTATGATTCGCCTTCGACGCTCTGCGTGACTCCACAAGTGTAAAAGGCTGGCTGCGACCGCGGACCAGGTCGGCCGCCTTCTCGCCGATCATCATGCTTGGGGGCGTTGGTATTGCCGCCGATCAGCGTAGGCATGATGGACGCGTCTGCCTCGCGCATGTCCGGCGAAGCTAGACGGATCTCGCCGCGGCTATGCTGGCGCAGTACGCAAACGTGGCGGAATAGCCGTCGTCGCGTAGTTTGAGTTCCGAGCGAGGGATCAGCGCGGGCGCGAAATGTAGTTGCAGGTCGGGGATGTTGAGGTCGCGGCTGCGGCAGCCGTTCAACGCGGCATCGGCAGTGTTGCCGCCGTGCCAGGAATGTGCCGGCCCCCCGCGGTCGGCACATTCCTGCAGTACGGCGGTCCATGCACGCTGCCATGCCGGACTGCTCGCACCTCCTTACTGGCCCAGCGGCCTCTGGACGGACAGCTTGGTGGAGACCGATGTCACGCCGGGAACACCCTTCGCGATTTCGGCCAGCTTGCCGATCTGGTCTGCCTCCAGCACGGTGCCGCTAATCGACACGGCGCCGCCATTCGCCTTGACGCTGATACTGCCGGCGTCGATCTCCTTGTGTTTCGCGATGGCTGCGTAGATTTGCTTCTGAAGCGCACGGTTCGCGCGCCGGTCAGCTTTTGTCGTCGTGCCATTGACCGCCATGGTCGCGGAGGCGCCCGATGTTCCCGTTGCGTCACTGGGTTGCGACCACGCCGTGGAAGCGGCAGTTGTCGCGGCCAGGACCATCAATGCGTTCAACCCCGCGTTGAACGTTTTCTTCGCCTTCATCATTTTCTCCCACCTTGTGTGTGTCGAGACATCAGAAGCTGTGACGAATGCCGAGAATGGCAGCCGTAGTCGACTGACCAGGGGCCACCGGCAGGCCATACGCGATCATCTGGACCATGTTTCCCTTGTTATTCACATAGCCGACATCGGCATAGAGTGTCGTTCGTTTGGACAGGCTGTAGTTGGCACCGATGGCAATTTCGTTCGAATGATTGGACGAGTTGTTCCGGTCCTTCACGTAATAATCACCCATGCTTACCCGAAAAAACGGGCTGAATTGATACGCGAGGGCGCCGGAAAAGAGTTCGAGATTGGCCAGGTTCGGGTGTGCGGGATTTTTGGCGATGGCGTACGAGGTCGACACAGACAAGCTCCGGTACGTGTACATCGCACCCAGGTAGTAGAAGCGATTGTTGTCCTGCCCGGTAATTGGCGCAGTGGACAACGTTCCGGCAGGCAGATTGATCGAATACGGATTGGTGTCATGTCCGTTGTAATACACAGCGGCAAGCTGCAACCCATAGTTCGAGTACTGCAGCACGGCCGATTCGCGCGTATTGCCTTGGGGCTGGCCCGCGACGCCACCCGGCGCGAATTCGAGCGCGAGCGAAGCGCCATAAAATTTCGGCGAGTGATAAACGATGGCATTGCTGTCATACAGCGCCCCGATCGGCGCGTTAGTGCTCGCGCCTTGCCAGCCCGCGGCCGTATTCAGGGAGAGCCAGGCCGTGAGGATACTGCCGAAGTACTGCGATCCGCGGGCGTCGGTCTCCGCCATCGCATAGGCCATCGGTATGATCTGCCGCCCAAAATCCAGGCTGCCGAACGGGCCGGAGACACCAACCGAAGCCTGTTGGGCAAAGAGCGCGCTGGCGCCCGCCGAATCGGCCAACTGAAGACTGCCGGTGGTGGCGTTGAAATTCCCCTGTAGCTTGAAGTTGACGTAGTAGCCGCCACCAATATCCTCGGTCCCCTTGAAGCCCAGGAAGCTGCCGTACAGACCGCCGTTCGTGAGGCCAAACGTCGAGCCCATGTTGTGCAGAGCCGCTAGCGGCAAACTCGGCGGGAAGCCCTTCGCCGAGGTGCTTTGATAGGCAAGACCCATGTCGATCGACCCATACAGCGCCACCGACGATTGCGCATTCGCTGCACTGGCGAAAACGAAACATGCCAACGCACTGCTTACCTTCAACTTCATTCTCATTCTGTCTCCTCTGTATTGGCGATATCCGGCCTGATTCGGCTTCTCGCTATTTTTCGAATGAAACTGAGCCGATTGTCTCTATCGGTATTTGGTTTGATAAGCATTACTGATCTACATAGCCTTTAGTTGAAACCTCCTTTCCTGGTAGTCTTTTTTCAGGAAGCCGATGTGCCAGTTCTTTGTTCTCTCAGGTTCATTGGCAGTGCCCGGGCTTCACCTTTCGGCTTTCAGCTTTCCGACCCCGCCTCTTCATGTTGGGCACGTTCGTATCATCCCAGGCGAGAAGTGGCGCGGATCGTTCAGGCGGGGTAAGCCATTACCAGCGAGCATCGCTTCGTTTCCCGTTTGCGCTTATGGCGCGGGCGATACACGATGTGGTACGTCGATACTAGGCGCACAGAAAAGTTGCCCCCCCTCCCTGTGATGGGGAGGGGAGCGGGTGAAATGCACTTGAGTTCAGCTGATGGTTCTTCATCGTCGAAACGTTCGAGTTCGCTGTGAGGACTGTGACTTGGCACGACCGCTTGAATGCGCTCGACTCGAATGTCTCGCATGGCTGGATCGTACGTAGCAGAGAACACCGCACGCCGATACCTGGAACCAGCAGGTCGGTTCGTGAACGAAGGAGAGTGTGATGCGCACACATCAGATTGAGATAGCGCATGCCGCCGAGTTCTTGCTGGCACTGCTGCCAGCGCACGGCCGCCCACCGGGCGACCCGGTGTCTCCCTGGGGCGCACACTTGGCGTATCTCTGGACTGCGCGCGCTGGATCGCGTGAATTTGATGCTATGCCGCTGCCGCGCCTGCATTTCCAGTAGCAAGGCGAGGTAGAACCGTCGCGGGGCGTGCATTTAGCGCCTCGATCGGTCTGCAGCGGCGAGCAAACGCATGAGCCTCGCGGGCGATCGACACTCGCTATTCAACGTGGTCAGTTCACGGAGTTCGAGGGGCGAATGAACTCGCTGACGACAAGCCCGAACCAGGGGCATGGACATCGTTCTGGCAGCGCCAATGCCGGTGCGGATGACGATTGATCAGGAACCGGTGGACCCAACTGTGGGAGGCGCAGACCAGCGGCCTGGAAGGTCCGGCGATGGCGCGCGTTCGGTCACTGCCCGGCGCTCACGCGCCAGGCACCGATGGCCGTGCGCAGATGACGAGTCTGCTCCTCGAGCGATGCGGCGGCGGCAGCAGCCTCTTCGACAAGCGCGGCGTTCTGCTGCGTAACCTCATCCATCTGCACGACAGCGCGGTTGATTTGCGCAATCCCGCCCGACTGTTCTTCGGAGGCTGCACTGATCTCACCGATGATGTTAGTTACCCGACGCACGGCATGAACAATTTCGCCCATCGTCGTACCGGCGCACCCGACAAGCGCCGAGCCGCTTTGGACCTTGGCCGCGGAATCGTCGATGAGCGTCTTGATCTCCCGGGCCGCGTTTGCACTGCGTTGCGCGAGAACGCGCACTTCGGCCGCCACCACCGCGAAGCCTCGACCCTGCTCTCCGGCCCGGGCGGCTTCGACCGCTGCGTTCAGCGCGAGAATGTTGGTCTGGAACGCAATGCTTTCGATGACACCGATGATGTCGACGACTTTGCTCGAACTCGTGGCGATCTCCTTCATTGTCGAGACGACCTTGTCCACCACCTCGCCGCCGCGTGACGCGATATCCGATGCGTTGAGCGCTAACTGGGCGGCCTGGCGCGCATTTTCAGCGTTCAACTGCACCGTGCCGGTGAGCTCATTCATGCTCGAAGCGGTGTTTTGCAGCGAGGCCGCCTGCTGCTCGGTGCGTTGCGAGAGATCGGTGTTGCCGATCGCGATTTCCCGCGCGCCAGTGTCGATAGATTCCGTGCTCGCGCGGACCGACTCGACCATCGTCACAAGGCTGCCCTGCATTCGCTTGATCCATGCGAACAGGTGGCCGACCTCGTTGTCGCCCGTAATCACCATCGACTGCGTGAGGTCGCCTCCCGCAATGCGCTCGAAGCACCGGGCTGCCTCCTCAAGCGGCCGAACGAAGAGGCGGCTGATGGCGAAGCGTGCGAGCACAACGATCAGCACGGCCAGCAACGTAACGGCGACGATCAGGGCGGTCATCAGGCTGAGGTTCGACAGTGCCTTGCCGTTTGCGGCAACGGCGCCTTGCTGCATGGCTTTGGCGATTTTGGCGGAAGCGCCGGAGTACGCAGCGAACATCGGTGCGACCTTGGTGTCGGCAAGCGCACCGAACGCCGACAGGTCGTTCGCGCCGAGCGCCGCGAGTTCTGGCTCGACGCCTTCGCGAATGAGCGCATCGTGACGCGCGAGAAGGTCATCGATCGTGGCCGCGTCAACGCCGGGTTTGGGTGCGCCCGCAAAGCGCTGCCATTGCTGTTCGGACAAGGCGAATATGCTTAGTGCGCGGGTGTATATCTGCTTCGCCTCGTCCGTTTTGCCTTGCGCGGTCAGCGTGACGTAATGGTTGATGCCCAGGTGCGCCAGCAGCAAGCCGGAGGTGGAATCGTCAAGCGATTTGATCGCAACCATGTCCCCACCCACGATCGCCTCGAGCGAGCGACTCGCGCCATTCAACGCGGTGAGAGCAAGCGTACCGACCGCCACGCTCAGTGCAGCCAGGATGACGACCATCGCTGTGAGCGACTTGCGAATCGACCATTTACCCATCATTTTTCTCCTTTTTTATTTGGTACCCCGCTGGCCAGTGCCCGGATCGGACGCCGTGCGCTTCTCCGGCGGCCAGACAACGCGTGCAGCCTCGCCATCCGCGCGGTAGGCGTAGCAGGTATCGATGACCCGCGGCTTCGGTATCGTGGTCATTTCGGCGACTTCGCGCAGGCGCTCCGCGGTTTGCATGCGGCCGAAGCTTGCCTGCATCACAGTGGTGGCCAGCGGGCCGAGCAGATCGGAGAGATGTGTGCAGCCATTCACGCCGCCAATGAGAGATCTGGCGCGTTCCTTGAATCTTGGAGCGATGCGCAAGCCGGCGAGCGCGGCATAGGCCGGATTGATGTCGCGGCAATATGGTGTGGGCGCGGCCTCCGAGCGCGCCTCGACGTGCTCGATCACGAAGTCAGCGCTGACACGCATGGTGATACGCATGTCGTGGAAAATTTCTCCTGCCTCGACAGTTCGAAACGGCAGCACGGCCACAGCCGATTTGCAGTCGACCATGCGCGCCTCAATCTCGTAGCTGCCGTTGCTGCTTTCATAGACATCGCATGTAATTTGCCGCGTATGCAGCGGCTTGCGCGCCGGTCCATTTGCGTGGTCGTTCGTCGACATACTCGTTCCCTCGTCAGATGCGATGCGTCGTTCTGGTCAGTGCGTCGGACGCTTTATTTCGTGAGGTCGCGACGTTCGAATATCACGATGGTCTCCGGGCAGACCAACTCACACCCCACCCCGTAGCGGGGGGTTATGTCTTGCTACAAGGGCTGTCACAGTCTCCGCGAGTGAAAGTTCGGGGACAGGTAGCTGATTTCCCCTATTGCCATGACGCGAGCGCGAAGGCTGGAGATTGCTCATCTACAGGCGGAAACCGGCAATTGGGGCCAGCCCGTCGCAGCGAAATTCAAAGCCGTCCGAGCACCAGCCCATGTTGCTTTTTTCGACCGTGACCTTACACGTCATGGACTCCTGTCAAATCCTCCGGTATCGCATTTGCGGCGGACCCAATCTATTCCAGATCAGACGACTCCGTTTGATTTGCCGTCATACCCGGCTCAGTTCGAGCACACACACCATGAACCATAAACCAATCAAGTCACTGCTAATTGCTAACCGGTCGGAAATCGCAATCCGTGTGATGCGCGCCGCCGCCGAGATGGACATTAGGACAGTGGCCATTTATTCGAAGGAAGACCGTCTCGCGCTTCATCGGTTTAAAGCCGACGCGAGCTACGTGGTAGGCGAGGGCAAGAAGCCTCTTGCTGCCTACCTCGACATCGAGGATGTTCTGCGCATCGCCAGAGAAGCCGACGTCGATGCCGTCCATCCTGGCTACGGCTTCCTCTCTGAGAATCCGGATTTCGCGCAGGCCGTGATCGATGCGGGCATGCGCTGGATCGGACCGACGCCCGAAGTGATGCGCATGCTTGGCAACAAGGTGGCGGCGCGCAACGCGGCAATCGCCGCGGGCGTGCCGGTGATGCCGGCAACAGATCCGCTGCCGGCAGATCTCGACGTGTGCAAGCGCCTCGCGGCCGGCATCGGCTACCCGTTGATGCTCAAGGCGAGCTGGGGCGGTGGTGGCCGGGGCATGCGCGTGCTGGAGAGCGAGGAGGATCTCGATGCTTCGATTTCGGCAGCTCGCCGCGAAGCACTCGCCGCATTCGGCAACGACGAGGTCTACCTCGAGAAGCTCGTGCGCAAGGCGCGTCACGTTGAGGTGCAGGTGCTAGGCGATTCGCACGGCAACATCGTGCATCTGTACGAACGCGATTGCACGGTGCAGCGTCGCAACCAGAAGGTCGTTGAGCGCGCGCCCGCGCCGTACCTGGATCACGCGGGCCGCGCCGAACTCTGTGAGGCGGCGCTGCGCCTCATGCGCGCGGTGGGCTACACGCATGCGGGCACGGTGGAGTTCCTGATGGATGCGGACACCGGGCGGTTCTACTTCATCGAAGTCAACCCACGTATTCAGGTCGAGCACACGGTGACCGAAATGATCACGGGCGTCGACATCGTGAAGGCACAGATCAGGATCACCGAGGGCGGCCGCATCGGCCTTGCCGAAGACGTCGTGCACGAGAGCGGCGACATCGTCGGGCGCGCAGCGGGTGTGCCCGCGCAGGCCTCGATTCCCTTGAATGGCCACGCGCTGCAATGCCGGATCACGACCGAGGATCCCGACAACGGGTTTCTGCCCGATTATGGGCAGCTGACGGCATACCGCAGCGCATCGGGTTTCGGTGTCCGGCTCGACGCCGGGACGGCATACGGCGGCGCGGTCATCACGCCGTACTACGATTCCCTTCTGGTCAAGGTAACGACATGGGCGCCGACGTCGGGCGAAACGATTCGCCGAATGGACCGCGCGCTGCGTGAATTCCGTATTCGCGGTGTCGCGTCGAATCTGCAGTTTCTCGAGAACGTCATTAACCATCCAGCATTCGGCAAGGGGGAGGTGACGACCCGCTTCATCGACCTCACGCCTGAACTGCTCGCCGTGACAAAGCGGCGCGACCGCGCCACCAAGCTGCTGCGCTATCTCGGCGAAACATGCGTGAACGGTCATCCGGAGATGATGGGCCGCTCGCTGCCGGCCCTGCCACTGCCAAAGCCCTTGCTGCCCGTGGTCGATACGTCGAAACCGTTGCTCGTGGGCACGCGCGATCGTCTACGCGATCTCGGCGCAGACGGATTCGCGCAATGGATGCTGGACCAGAAGCGTGTGCTCCTGACAGACACAACGATGCGAGACGCGCATCAGTCTTTGTTCGCAACGCGCATGCGCACAGCCGACATGTTGCCGATCGCACCGTTCTACGCGCGCGAACTCTCGCAGCTCTTTTCGATGGAGTGCTGGGGCGGCGCGACCTTCGACGTGGCGTTGCGCTTTCTGAATGAGGATCCGTGGCAACGTCTCGCGCAACTGCGCGAGCGCGTGCCGAATGTTCTTTTCCAGATGCTGCTGCGCGGCTCCAATGCGGTCGGCTACACGAACTACGCGGACAACGTCGTGCGCTTCTTCGTGCAGCAGGCCGCCAGTGCGGGCGTCGACGTGTTCCGCGTGTTCGATTCGCTGAACTGGGTGCGCAATATGCGCGTGGCGATCGACGCGGTACGTGAAAGCGGCGTGCTGTGCGAGGGCGCGATCTGCTACACCGGCGATCTCTTCGACGTCGCCCGTTCGAAGTACGACCTCAAGTATTACGTCGGAATTGCGCGCGAACTCCAGCAGGCTGGCGTGCACATCCTGGGCATTAAGGACATGGCGGGCATTTGCCGCCCGCGTGCCGCAGCGGCGCTCGTGAAGGCGCTCAAGGAGGAAACCGGTCTGCCGGTTCACTTCCATACGCACGACACGAGCGGCATCTCGGCGGCTGCGGCGCTCGCTGCCATCGAGGCGGGGTGCGACGCCGTCGACGGCGCGCTCGATGCGATGAGCGGTCTCACGTCGCAGCCGAATCTCTCGAGCATTGTGGCGGCGCTGGCCGGCACCGAACGTGATCCGGGCTTGAGCCTCGAGCGTCTGCATGAAGCCTCCACGTACTGGGAAGGCGTGCGCCGCAACTACGCGCCGTTCGAATCGGACATCCGCGCCGGCACGGCAGATGTCTATCGTCATGAAATGCCGGGCGGCCAATACACGAATCTGCGTGAGCAAGCGCGCTCGCTCGGCATCGAGCATCGCTGGACCGAGGTATCGCGCGCGTATGCGGACGTCAACCGGATGTTCGGCGATATCGTCAAGGTCACGCCCACTTCGAAGGTGGTGGGCGACATGGCGCTCATGATGGTGGCGAACGATTTGAGCGCAGCCGAGGTGTGCGATCCGGCGAAGGAGGTCGCGTTCCCAGAGTCGGTCGTGTCGCTGTTCAAGGGCGAACTGGGTTTCCCGCCTGATGGCTTTCCCAAGGCGCTGTCGCGCAAGGTGTTGCGTGGCGAGCCGCCGGCGCCGTTCCGGCCGGGCGACGAGATTGCGCGGGTCGATCTGGATGCCGCGCGCGCGAAGGGAGAAGCGGCGTGCGAGCATCCATTGGACGACCAGCAACTCGCTTCGTATCTGATGTATCCGAAGCAGACGGCCGATTACTATGCGCACTTGCGTGCGTACAGCGACACGTCGGTCTTGCCCACGCCGGCTTACTTCTATGGCCTGCAACCGCAGGAAGAGGTTGCAGTCGATATCGATGCGGGCAAAACCCTGCTCGTCTCGCTGCAGGGCCAACATGCGGACGTCAATGAAGGCATGGTGAAAGTGCAGTTCGAGCTGAACGGTCAGTCGCGCACGGCCGTCGTGGAGCAGCGCAGTACTGTCCAGGCATCGACGGTGCGGAAGGGGCGCCCAGTCGCCGACCCTGCAAATCCGTTGCACGTTTCTGCACCGATGCCGGGTTCGATCGTGAGCGTTGCGGTACAGCCCGGGCAGCGCGTGAGCGCAGGCAGCACGCTGCTTGCAATTGAGGCCATGAAAATGGAGACGCACATTGCCGCCGAACGCGACGGCGTGATCGGGGCGGTGCACGTGCGATCCGGCGATCGCGTAGCGGCGAAGGATTTGCTCATTGAGCTCGACTTGCCGAACGGTTGAGAGCGATCGCGCATGCCCTGTGAGGGGAGACTAACGGGCATGCGCCCCAACTTGGGAGGATCGTACTTATCATGCAGCATCTGGGAATCGCGACGCGCAAGAATAGCCACTAACTCCGGCCTGGAAGCGCCACGCGGGCTAATTATGGGTGTGTCGCCGCTACTGATTTCGCTGTGTGGGTAGGATAATGGGTACGTCGTGGCCTGAATGTGTGGAATCCAAACCTGGCGCGGCGTTCCGGGCGATCGTTGGAGTTGGCTGCCTTCCGCCAGTGGGCCTCTCAGCCGCTTCCACGCACCTCCTCCTGACTGCATCCGGCCGCAGTCGACCCGTTGCCGTCATTTATCTCGTCTCGACAGATGCGACCGTTCTGGAAGCACCAACGGCCATTCGTCTATCGCGCTGGCTAGTTCTTCACGTGGCATCGTTTCCCTTTGCGCGGACGTGTCGGCACGTTCGTCAAGGGTAAAGCCGGATCCCGTGAGTGACAGAATGATAAATAATGGTGACAAAATGATAAATCTGAAAAAGGCATAGTCCTTAAAGTGTTTCCAACGGATTCGCCACTGTGCGAAGGACGATCACTCACGTTGGAGACACACAATGAATTTTCTTGACGACAACCTTTTCCCGGAAAACCAGGAAAAGCTCGTGATCCAGGTGGCCCCCTACGGCCCACAATGGCTTCCGAGCGACTCGGACGATATTCCCGTCAGCATGGACGCTCAGATCCAGAAGGCCGTGGACTGCTACAACGCTGGCGCCACAGTGCTTCACGTCCACGTGCGTGAGGAAGACGGCAAGGGTTCGAAGCGGCTGTCGAAATTCAACGAAATGCTGGGTCTGCTGCGCGAAGCTGTGCCCGATATGGTGCTGCAGGTTGGCGGGTCGATCTCGTTCGCGCCGGAAGGCGAGGGACAGGAGGCGCAATGGCTCGACTACGATACGCGCCATATGCTCGCGGAGCTCGATCCGAAACCCGACCAGGTCACCATCACGATCAACTCCAGCCAGATGAACATCTGCGAGCTGCTAACCGCAGATGACGTCGCCGGTACGATCCTGGAGAAGCCGGAATATTTCAACGCCTACTCAGAAATGGTGGTCGACGCAAAACCGTCGTTTTTCATCGAGCATCTTCGCCGCCTTCATCGTTCCCGCATCCAGCCGCATTTCATGCTCGGTCACGTGCATCAGCTTGAAAGCGTCGAGCGTCTGATTCGCCGCGGCCTGTACACCGGTCCTCTGATCCTCAACTACGTCGCAATTGGCGGTGGCGCTGCAGGGCTGCATCCGGCCGACCTGATCGAGTTCGCGCGCCGCACGCCCGATGGTGCGGTACTCACCATCGAGAGCGCCATGCGTGCCGTGCTGCCGATGAACGCCATTGCCATCGCGATGGGGCTGCATGTTCGCGTAGGCATCGAAGACAACCTCTGGGGCCGCAAGGGCGAGCGCATGACGTCGGTGCAGCAGATCGAGCAGACGGTGCGGCTCGCGCGCGAACTGGGCCGTGACATCGCGACCGGCGCGGACGCGAAGCGCATCTACCGCATCGGCGAATGGTACGACAGCGCCGACGAAACCATTGCGGCGCTCGGCATGGCGCCCAACCGAAAGCCGGCGCAGCGCGGCTTCACCGTGCCAGGCCATGCCTGAGCGCGTGCGTATTGATCCTTCGCGAGTTGAAAGCATGGTCATGAAATTACGGAACAAGGTAGCACTGGTGACGGGTGTTGGCCCTGGTCTCGGTCTTGCGTGTGCGGTGGCACTCGCGGACGAAGGCGCACATGTCATCGTATGCGATATCGACGAGAACGCGATTGACGCGGCCCACAAGGCGGTCACGTCACGCGGCGCACAGTGCCTGGCAGTGCGATGTGATGTATCGTCGAGCGAGGAGGTAAGCCACCTCTTCGCGCAGATCGTCGCGCGCTTCGGCACGCTGCACATTCTCGTCAACAACGCCGCGCTCACGCCGAATCGACCGATCGACACCGAGCGCCGCAACAAGCTCTATGCCTACATGCAGACGCCCATGCCGCGCCAGTCGCTGGGCTTCACGAGCGAGATCAGCGACGAGGAGTGGCACCGCTACTGGGGCGTCAACGTCCACGGCGTGTTCTATTGCACGCGCGAGGCGTTGAAGCTGATGGAGCCGCAACGCGACGGCAAGATCATCAACATCGCGTCGATTGCCGGACTGTCGACGCGCAGCGCCCATAGCCCGCACTACTGCGCGACGAAAGGTGCGGTGATCGCCTTCACGCGCTCGGTGGCGTTCGAGGTCGCGGGCGCCAACATCTTCGTGAATGCCATGGCGCCCGGCGGCGTCGCCACGCCGGCCTTCAACGACTATCTCGACAGGATAGGCGAGGACGGCCGCAACCGGCTGTGGCAGAACTGCCCTCTGGGTCGTTTCGGCACCGTCGAGGAGTACGCGTCCACGGTCGTATATCTCGCGGGCGAACACTATCTGGTCGGTCAGATCATCAGCCCCAATGGCGGCTCGGTGATCTGAATCTGTCAACACTCTATTCGACACGCTATGGAAAAGTCACAAGGCACGCCTCACTACGATGCGATGCGGGCGGCGGGCCTCGCCGATGCCGCGCTCGATCCGCTCGCGCAGTGGGACCCCGCGTGGATCGAATCGCTCATGGCATTGAGCGTGGACACGCAAACGAACGATGTGCTGGACCCGAAGCTCGTCGCGTTGATCCGCCTGAACATCGACGTCACGGCCACGCACCTGTATGCGCCCGGCGTGCGGCGGCATGTGCGCGCGGCATTGAAGCTTGGCGTGACGCGCGCACAAATCCTTGAGGTGTTCAAGCTCGCGAGCGTAGTGGGCATCCATGCCTGCGCGCTCGGCGTGCCGATTCTCGAAGAAGAACTGGCCCAGGCGGGCTTGCCCGACGAGCCCGCGCCGCTCGCCTATACGCCGGTGTGCGACCGGGTGCGCGAGAGCGGCATGTTCAATCCTCTCTGGGAAACGATTTATCGTTGGGACCCGCAGTACCTGGAGAAATTTCTGGCGATGGGTCTTGGACTCTGGCGCGACAACATCCTTCCGCCGTTGTGGATTGAATTGCTTTGCATTGCAGGCGACGCGGCAGTCACCCACCTCTATTCGCACGGCACGCAGCGGCACATCAAGGCGGCGCTGGAACTGGGCGCCACACGCGGGCAGATTCTCGAAGTGCTGAAGATCGTCAGCCTGCAGGGTATCGAAGCCTGCGAGCTTGCCGTGCCGTTGCTCGACGCCGAATGCATGGAGCACGCGCGCGCAAGGCGCTGATTGTTTGAATGGGCCGTGCCTCCCGCACGACACGTCGGCAAGAACGTGCGTGCGGGACTTCAATTCTCGCGGCGCATTGCCGTCGCCCCATAGCTGTAGTCGGAGAAATCATGAGTCAAGCGGCCATCGAGGCCGAGGCCGCGAACGAGTCGGCCTCGTCGGAAGATTCGCGACTGGCGTATCGAAAGATCGCGTGGCGCCTGTTGCCCTTTCTATTCCTCGCCTATGCGGTCAACTCGATCGACCGCATTAACATTTCATTCGCAAAGCTGCGCATGGCGCAGGACCTTGCCCTTAACGATGCCGCCTACGCGATCGGCACCACGGCCTTCTTCGTGGGTTACATCCTGTTCGAGATTCCGGGCAACCTGTATATGCAGCGTGTCGGCGCGCGCGCAACGCTCACGCGCATCATGGTCTTGTGGGGCATCGTCACGATGCTGACCTGCCTCGTCTCCACGTCGGCGCAGCTTTACGTATCACGCTTCGCGCTCGGCGTGGCCGAGGCGGGCTTCTTTCCCGGCGTGATTCTCTATCTGAGTTACTGGTTTCCGTCGTGGAAGCGGGGCCGGGTCACGTCCATCTTCTTCATGGCGGGCTTTGTCGCGGGCATGGTGAGCGGGCCGATTGCGGGCCTCATCATGACGAGGCTCGACGGCTGGCACATGTTCAAGGGTTGGCAGGCGCTCTTTCTCCTCGAAGGCATTCCTGCCATTGTGCTGGGCGCGTTCGCGTGGTTCTGGCTCGATGATCAGCCCGTTCACGTGAAGTGGCTCAATGAGCGGCAAAAGGCCGTCGTGATCGCCAATCTTCGCAACGACGAAAGGCACGACGCACCGCGCGGCCCCTCGCTGCGCACGGTGATTCGCGATGTTCGCGCGTGGTTGCCGGGCATCGTGTTCTTCACGATCTACTCAGGCACCAACACGGTGGCTTACTGGATGCCGTCGCTGTTGCAAGGCGCGGGCCTGCACGACATGCATCGCATCGGCTTCGCATCGAGCGCGCCTTATGTGATCGGCGCGCTCGCGATGTACCTGATCGGCCGCAGTTCCGACCGCTGGCTAGAGCGCCGCTGGCACCTCTCGGCAACGATGATCACGGCGGCGTCAGGCTTTCTCCTCATGCATCTGCTGAGCGCGCATCTCGTGCTGTCGATGATCTGCATGGTGCTCGGCGCCGGCGCGTGCCTCGCGGCGGTTCCCGTCTTCTGGACCATTCCTCCAGCGTATTTCAGCACCCGCGTGGCGGCAGCGGGGATCGCCCTCGTGAGCAGCGTGGGCTCGCTTGCGGCGCTGGTGAGCCCGATGGTTGTGGGCGCGATCCGCGTATCCACGGGCAGCCTTTATTTTGCCTTCGACCTCATCGGCGCGATGCTGATCGTCGGCGCAGTCGTCGTGCTGGCCGGTATTCCGGCGAGCGCACTGCGCGAGCGCCGCAGGTAGGTCTTCGCACACCGCGTCCCCAAAGTCTCAACTGACGACTCCATGCGCCCTCGTCGGGCGCAGGGGCGCTGCTGCGCCGCAGAAAGCCGACGCGAAATGCCGAACGACCTGGATCACCGATTCAAACGCAGTGGCATCACCATAACAAAGGAGACGACATGAAAAAGCAGTTGATGATCGCGATGACGGCAGCGACGTGCGCAGCCGCAGCACATGCCCAATCGTCAGTCACGTTGTATGGCGCGATCGACGGGGGACTGCTTTACCAGAGCACCGCGGCGGCCTCGTTCAGCCCAGCGGCGAAGAATCAAGGCGCGATCTGGCGTTACAAGGACGCAGGTATTTATTCGAGCATCTGGGGCATGCAGGGCGTCGAGGATATCGGCGCGGGCTACAAGGTAACCTTCAAGCTTCAGGGCGTATTCGATTCCGGTACTGGCAAACTGGGGCTCTCGGACACGGCGGGCGTGCCAGGCTTCTTCAATCAGATCGCGAGTGTGGGTGTGAGCGGCACGTTCGGCTCGATCACGGCGGGCCGCCAGATCGTGCCAATGATCTACGCGATGGCGGACACGGATGTTCGTGCCTCACAGTATTTCGGCAGCATTCTTGGCGCATGGCTCGGCTTGAACACGGCCGCGGGGTGGCCTGGCACCAGTACGAACGGCCCGATTGGCGCGCTGTACGATTCCAATGCGCTCGTCTATCGTTCGCCCGCATTTCACGGTGTCACGGCCGAGCTGGAATATGCGCCGGGTGGCGTTGCCGGGCAGTTGCAGGGCAACACGCGCGAGTCCGCTGTGCTGAAATACTCGGGCTACGGGCTCAAGCTTGCCGCCGTCTATTACAACGGGCACGATACCAATCCGGGCGCCAACTCCGTACCAACGGGCTTGAACAATAACCGCTACTGGTATTTTGGCGCGCTCTATACGGTCCACGACTTCTCGATTTCCGGCTCGTATAGCAACGGGTCCAATCCCGCCCATCGCAACATGGTCAATCTCGACCTCTATTCGCTGGGCCTTGGCTATCGCTTCACGCCCGCTTTCCGGATCACGAGCGGCGCTTATTACATCACCGACAAGAACCACTCGGCGAACAACTCGCTCGAAGTGGCTGCTGGCGCTGAATACAGCCTTTCGAAGCAGACGCTGGTCTATGCGCAGGTTGGCTGGGTCAACAATCACGGCGAGATGACGCAGACCATCACCTACGGTCAGCCCGTCGCGCCCGGCAACGGCACCACGGCCGTCATGATGGGCATGCGTCACAACTTCTGACCGTTCGAAAGGACAGCACTGCGCCGCGCGAGGACCTTCACTCGTCATCGCGCGGCGTGTGGCCGTTTACGCCAGTTGCTCGGTGTCTCAGCGTGCCAGCGTTTGAACGCACGCGTGAAGTTGCCCTGGCTGTCGTAGCCCAGCCGCATCGCGACATCGGCGATCGGCAGGTCTGTTTGCGCGAGCAACTGATCCGCGAGATTGCGCCTCACGTCCTCTATCAGGGCCTCGTAGCTCGTTCCCTGTTCATCGAGACGGCGATAAAGCGTGAAGCGATGGATCGCGAAGAATTCCGCGACCTTCGTCGAAGTGCAGCCGTCCGGCAAAAGCGTTTCGATGACATGACGCACACGCGAACTGAAATCGTCGGCCTGCCGCGAGCGCAACTCAGTCATATGCTGACGCAGGAAGCGGCCGAGTTCCTGATCGTGACTCTTCCTCGCCTGATCGAGCAGCCCCTGCGGGAACAGCACTTCGTACTGCGATTGACCGAACCAGACCGGAGCCTGGAAATAGCGCTCGTAGAGCGCACTCGACTTCGGCTTGCGGTACGCGATTCTCACGAGCGTTGGATGCCAGGAGCGGCCGAGAATCAGCTCGAGAATGCGGATATTCGCGGCAAGGTACGCGGTGAGCAGATGCTTCGCGCCGGGAATGCCGCTGTCGACCGAGAGCGAAATGCACGCATAGCCGTCCTCCTCGGTCATGCGCACATGCAGTCCGCGATACCACACGCCGCAGAACTCGATCAGGTTTTCCACGGCCTCGCGCACCGTGGGCGCGTTGAGCACGAGAAAGCGCAGCGGCCCGATGTTGCCGAGCGCTGCCTTCTGCCCGAGCAGCAGGCCGAGATGCTCACAGCCGATCTTCTTCGCCGCCGCTTCGAGAATCCGTCCGTGTGTCACCGTGGACAGCGGATTGAGCGGCGACGCCATCGCCTCGCGGTTTACGCCGAACGATTCGAGCAGTTGCCACGGGTCCGTGCCGTGCTCGCGCATAACCGCCGGCAGCGAGTAGAGTGCGCCGATCGGGATGGATTTTTCCGCTGTCGGGGTCCGCATTGATTCGGTCTTCCGGCGCCTGGCAGTGACCGGGCTCCGAGGCTATGAGATGGTCTGTACTGGATATTCTATCCTGCAACTCAGGCGCACCTGGTCGCCAATCCGGCAAATATTCATGTGTGAATAGACAGACATCGTGGGTGATCGGCACGTGGATCGAGCGTCGGCTCGGAGCAGTCAAGGAGACATTCCAGCGTCAAGGCTTCGACGAAGTCCGACGACCGCTCCTGGCCGAACGCGGTCCGACGGTGAGCCGACGACGGTTGCTGCGTCGATCCGACCGCATTCGGCAGAAGTCCACCCATACCCGACATCGGCAGTACGGGTTTGGGCGCCCAGAAGCTGACGCTCGTACAGTCGAGCGACGAAGGAGATGTCGCCGCAGGCCCGTGCTCCCGATGGAGGTTTGCTGCCCCTTAGAGGGCCGGGGACAGTCGCACTGGTACCGCTGCATTGCAGTCAACCGCTGTCTACCCCTGGGGCTAGGCTTCAATTCCGCCCTCGGCCAAAAGCGCTGGAACTTTGCTCTCTGCGAACAACGTTCGCAACAACCGTCCGAAACGGTTCTCTTTCTCGGCTCTGACGATGCGCCGGCATGCTTCCAAGAAATTCATCCCAGCCTGGCCGAAGTGTTTCTCGTACATTTCGTGCTGCTCGAGAATGTCCAAACTTTTGAGTACGAAAAGCTTGAAATCGCGACCTTTCAACGTGCGCATCGCAGTCTCGAAATCGTCGATCGTAGCCGCTCTCATCGCCGCTTCTTCCCGATGGCCCCATCCGTCGTTCTCAAGAAGGTGCTTGATGGCATCGACGACGGTCGCACTGTGAGTTCGAGCATCGCGCGCATCGTCGATTGCTGCCTTAAGTTTTGGGTGTAGCGGCTGACGGAACGGTAATTCCCCGAATTCGGCCTTGTCGGCGATGGTCGCGAAGTGAGCCAACCAACCATCAATCAAAGCTTCTTCAAGTTTGGCACCGCCAGGTAGATCGGCCATTTGTTTTCCGAGCGCCGTGACAGTGTAGGCGTCAAGGTCGCCAACTCTGGTGATGAGCTTGACCGCATCAGCTACGAGATCGTCGTCGCAGTCTGTGACGTCCCAATTGAAACGTTCAAAGAATGCGTGCGCGAGATTTCTAGATTCGGTGCGATTCTCATTGCGTTGGTAGCCTTGGACGATGGCCTCAATCGCCTTTGCGTCGTGCTTTCCGTCGCAAACGAAGGCAACAACCAGTTCTTCAAATTCGTCCGAAGAATTGATCCCTAGCTTTGACAGCAGAACTTTCCATGCGGCCGGCTTTGAGTCCTCGGCTTTGTCCTTTGACGCATCGCCTTCCTGCCCGAGGTAGCGCCTCACAAAGTCGCTAGAACCTCGGTTGTAGCCTGCGACATACTCCAGAGTCGGCCCGTCCTTGATGGCTTTGTTTGCAAGAGCAGAAATGAGCACAATCGAGGGAACAGTTCGTGCCTGTATCGCGAGAGGCATGTCCCCAGTCGCACCGAGGAGCCGAACCACAAGACGGTAAGCCTGGCGGATGACCCGGATATTGGTGATCCCGCACGCGTCCACCGCAGTCCTGGCCGTCGCGCGGTAAGGGCTATCCAAGTTCGGAACCGCGATGTCAAACGCCTCCCCAGGTGTCGGCGTGAAACGAAGTTCTTCTTCGACCACCTTCTCTCGGAACGCCGCCCAGAGCGCGCTGTCGGTAGGTGCGGAGAACTGGTCCGAGTTGAGAATTAAGAGGAATCGCGTACCAAAATTCTGAGAGTATTCGTCGACGAAGCCCAGGACCTCGTCAACTGACAACGAGGCGTGCTTGCGCTCGATGTCATCGACGACTACGAATCGGTTGCGCAAGGCGACAGGAACTGCTACCAGCGCAAGCTCGTCGAGCGCCGAAAAGCCCTCGTGGACCTTCTTCAAGGCGTCGACGCTGACCTTCCAAGTCTTCATCAGACCTTCGGTCAACGAGCTGCTGTCACCGCCTACTGGGAGCGCGCTTTGGACCACCTTGAGCTTGAGCTGATTGATATCTTTCAAGCCAAAGAGGGACACGTAGCGCGCGCCTTCGACAATCGGGTCCTGCGACTCTTTGCGAATCTCGTTCCAGAGGTGGGTTTTGCCGGTGCCCCATGCGCCTGTCAGCGCGATGACTTTTAGGTCGGCGTTGTCGATGAGCGAGATCAACTGCGTTTTAGATTGTTCGATCGTCATTTGCTTTATTCGGTGCTGAATCCAGCAGGCGGTCCCGCCAGTACGACGTTTGGGTTGCATCACTGGCGCAGTCGACCAGCCAGCTCCTGTGAGGATTGTTCGAGATTCGAGGAGAACGCGTCGTCATATCGCAATTCTAAGTCAGCACCGGGCCACCGCGAGTTTATGGGCCGATCCGAAGCTGCCGTTCTCGACCGGCAGCAAATGGCCGACACCGGCACTGCGGCGGCAACGGCGCGTTGAACAAATAATGTCCCAACGGCCACATGCAGTGCGAACCACGGGCTTTGACGCGTTCGTTGTGCCTGATGTGCGGAAGCTTCCGCACATCAGGCACTGGCCCCGCAGTCGCAGCGTACTGCGTTGATGGGAACCGTCTGCGGAGCGAACCTAGACTGGAGCGAGCATGGTGCCGCGGCAACGCCTGGCGCCGCGGCGACAGGTGTACTCGCTGGCTGAATCGCGCGCTTTCGCTGGGATCTCGAGCGCGTAGTCGATGAACAGTTCCTCGCCGGGCTGGATGTCCCTGAGCGCGTTGATGTAGATGCGGCCTGATTGCTCGATCGCCTCGCAGTTCGCCTTGCACGCATGGTTGAGCCACCTTGCGCCGTTTCCGCCGCGGCCGCCATCAATGACGCGGCCATCCGACAACCCGAAGAGGAAAGTGTGCCCGGCGTCGGCGCGCCGCGCGTACGTGCGGGTCGCTTCCCGCCAGGTGGTGACAAGCCCCTTGTACTCAAAGATGCGCTCGCCGACGGAAAGCGCCCGCAGGGCAAAGACACCCTTTCCGTGAATGGGAGAGTGCCGAACGGAAACGCGCTTCATGCCGGGAAAGTGTGAGGAAGGGAGTTCCGGAGTATAGCGGCAGCAATGTCTCCCAACATGTGACGGTGGATCGTAGCGGGCGTCCGGTCATGGGCCGGCACATATGGGCCACTCGGCGCTCACTTCGTCGTCGCAAACGCGTCGGCTATTTGCCTCTCAAGTTTGACCTCGTCGCTGTGCATATTTTGAGGTAGTTGAGGCCGAAGCGTGCCGCAATTGTGGCGCACCGTTGTGAGTGACGCGCGGCTTAGGGTTCCCGCAAGCAGCGCATGATTAGCCTCGATGACGGTGGCGGTGCCCAGAAAACAAAAAGCCCGCTCTGCGGGCTTCCTGTCAACGTCGCAACGGGCCTCAGGCTGCGGCGGCGTCCTTCAGCTTCTTCAGCGCGCGAATCTTCAGCTTCACCGTTGCCGGCTTTGCATCGAACCAGCGCTCTTGACCCGTGAACGGGTCCTTGCCGAAGCGCTTTTTCTTCGCCGGGACAGCCTGGACGCCGATTTTCACCAGGCCCGACAGCGTGAACTCACCTGCACCCTTCTTATGCACCGAGCCCAGAATCGTGTCTTCGAGCGCAGCCAGAACGGCTTTGGCTGCTTTCGGATCGACACCGGATTGCTCGGCAACGTGCGTTGCCAACGAGGCCTTCGTGAACGTTTCCTTCAGCGGCTTGAGTACGCCATTGGTCGCAGCCTTCTTCGCCGGCGTAACAGCCTTCGGCGCGGCCTTCCTGGCTGCCGGCTTTGCTGCCTTCGGTGCGGCCGATTTTGCAGCCTTCGGGGCTTTCGTTGCGGTCTTCGTTGCCATGGATAATCCTCTATCAGGTTGAGAACCGCTTAAGACGGTGCACGACGCCTCGCGTTACTGCACCGTCTTAAGCTGGCGCTAAGCGTATCAACGGATTTCGCGATTCGCAACAGGAAAACGCCTTCTGGCAAGCCGTTTCTTCATCGCCAGCGAAAAAAACCTATGACGTACGCCCGATTTCGCAGGGGCCGCGCGTGAGAGCCGCGACTGAACAGGAAGAACCGCGTAGTGCCACTGCACGCATTTGCGTATCGGTAAGGCAGGCAGCTACCCAGGTTGCGGCGCTTTGCGGCATCGCCGAACGGGACACACGTGGCAACTCAGGACCACCTCAAGCAGCGCGCGGAACAAAAAGGCCGCCGAGGATGATTGACTGCCCAGCTCCCAACGGACGTCCGCTCAGAAAGGCGGCCGTCTACATGGCCAAAGCCATTCACACGGACTGGAGAAAATGCTCGCCAGCCTGAGCGGGTGGTGCGCTCGATCGTCTACTGCGTCATCAACACGACAATGCGACAGTGCCTCTGGAAGGCCTCCCCCCACGGATCGAGGGACCGGGCAGGCCGACAGGTTCATCGGAGGGCGGGGCGCGCGACCACATCCGGCGTTTTTTTGAAGTTGCGTAGTTTGATAGAAAAATAGATGCCTTGTGATAAGAAGGATTATCTTCATAGCGTGCGTTGCGCGTCACGTATTCGCGAAAAGCTGGTCGCTCACCAGAACGTGCCTGCTGTGAGAGCGTGGGCAAGTACATTCCGAAGCTGCTCGGCGAGAGGTCGTCGTGGTACAGGCATTCAGTGCAGACCGGGCCCATGCGATGACGCCGCGGCGCCTTTACTCAACGGCGCGCGGCGGTGCTCACGGAGGGAGTGTCGTCCGGGGACCAGCCCCCTCCCAAAGCGAGGTAGAGCCGCACGGTCGCCAGCGCGGCGGCGGTATTCGCCTCGTCCAGATCGTCTTGGCGCGAGATCGAGTCGATGCGCGCATCGAGCACGTCTTGCAACGTGCGCTGTCCAGCTTCGTAGAGTCGCTGGACCTGTTCGGCGTTGCGCACGGCGAGCTCGCGCGCGGCAGCGAGTTGTGCGCGGCGCGCATCGAGTCCATGCCGGACGCCGTAGGCGCTGTCGACTTCTTCCAGCGTCTGGAGGAGCGTCTTGTCGTGCAGCGCGAGCGCCGCCTGCAGGCGTGCGTCGTTGGCCGCCACGTTCGCACGCAGCTGCCCCGCGTTGAAGAGCGGAAGGTCGGCGCCGATGCCGACGAGGCCGCCCGTTCCGGAAAGTCCGGGCAAGCCGCTCAGGAGCAGATGGCCATCGAGGGCAATGAACGTGAGGTAAAAGCGTGGTAGCAGGTCGGCCTTCGCGCTGCCAAGCCGTGCCTCCGCTGCGCGCACGAGCGCAGCGCTAGAGCGCACGTCCGGACGGCGCTCCAGCACGCTCCACGGCAATTCGCCCGAAGGCGGCGCAGGGACGAGCAGGGGGCCGGGCGGTGCGAGAGGCTCGGCGTCCTGTGCGGGCTTGCCGGTGAGCAAGGCAAGCCGCCGCTCGCGCAATTCGATCTGGCTCACGAGCACGCCGAATTGCGCTTCGCGTTGAGCGATGCGCTCGTTCACACGGTCGATGTCGGCGCGCGTGGCCTGGCCTGCGTCGAAGCGGGCCGTTGCATAGCGCTGCATCGCTCGCAGCGTATCGAGGCTGCTGTCGAGCGCGGCCAGGCGCCGCTGGAGCCCTTGAGCCTCCAGATAGTTTTGCGCCACTTCTCCTGCGATGGCGATGCGCGTGCCGCGCAGCTTTTCCTGTTCGGCGTTCGCAACGGCCGAGGCGGCCTGCGCGTCGCTTGCGCGGCCGCCGAACAAGTCTACCTCCCAGACGGCGATCGCGCCGCCCGCATAGGCGTTCAGATCCGGCGAGTGATCCGGCGCGATGGCAGGTTCGCGTAAATCGCCAAACGCGCGTGCTGCGCCCGCCTGCGCCGAGAGCGTCGGATATCGGGCCGATTGCGCGACGTCCGCCATCGCACGTGCTTCCTGAACGCGGGCCTGCGCGATGCGCAGATCGGTGTTAGTGCGCAACGCCTGCTCGATATAGCGTGTGAGCACGGGATCCTGCCACGCATGCCACCAATGGACGAGATCGCTCTGCGGCGCGGCCGCGGGGACTTCGGTGAAGACCACCGGTACCTCGCGCTGGGGTGGAATCGACACCTCGACGAGCGACGTACAGCCGGCGAGCGCAATCGCCATGATCGAAACGAGGCGCGCGGCGCGTATCGGATGGGAAGAGCGTTTCATCGAAGGATCAATCCTGTTGCGCGAGCATGGAGCGAAAGCGCGTCAACGCCAGCGCGAGAAAGAGTATTCCTGCGACGCTGACGCCCGCAAGCTGCGGCCAGACGATATCCACACCGGCGCCGCGAAACAGGATCGCTTGGGTTAGGGAAACGAATTGCGTGGTCGGCAAGAACTTCACGAACGGTTGCATGGCCTCGGGCATGCTCTGTACCGGCGTGGCCGCGCCCGAGAGCAGATAGGCCACCGCGTAGGTCGGCACCGCAAGCAGTCCGAACTGGGGCATGGAGGGCGCGAGCGTCGCGAGCCACACGCCGAGCGCAGTGACGGAAAAGAGGTAGAGCGCCGTGCTGAGTGCGAAGAGCGCGAGCGAGCCCTGCAGCGGCACGCCAAGCCAACCATGCACGACGAGGACGAGTGAAATCATCGAGACACCAAAGATCACGAATCCGTTGGCCAGGATCTTTGCCGCGGCGATCTCGCTTGCGCGAACGGGCATGACGAGCAGATGCTCGATCGTGCCGTGTTCGCGCTCGCGAATCACGGCCGCGCCCACCAGAATGATCGAGAGCACCGTGATGTTGACGACGATCTGCATGGTCGAACTAAACCTGTACGACTCCATGTTGGGGTTGAACAACACGCGCACGACGGCGTTGGCTGGCAGCTGCGTTTCGATGCCGCGCGCGTGCAGGAATGTAAACGTTTCGCGAGTGAAGATTTCTTCCAGGTATGCGGTGCCGAGCCCTGCCTGGGTCATGGCGGTCGCGTCCACGAGCACCTGGACGCCGGGCGCGCGCCCGGCGAGGACATCGGCTTCGAAACGTGGCGGAATCTCGACTGCGAAGATGTAGGCGCCGCGATCGAGGGCAGCGTCGACGCCGCGCCGGTCCACATCGACCGGGGTCTTGAAGTACGGCGGCAAGATCGCGGCGCGCAACTGGCGCGAAAGATCGGAATGGTCGGCATCGACGATGGCGACCGAGGCGTTGGACACCTCCGCCTTGATGCCCTTCGCTACGGAGTACACGGCGAGCGTGAAGGCGAACACGATCAGCGCCATGAGCGTGGCGTCACGCAGCAGGCTGAACATCTCCTTGCGTGCGAGTCGCGCGACATTTTTGAGCCATTGAGTCACTGTTCAGGTCTCCTGTTTGGGCAGCATCCAGTACGCCGCGAGCAGGTAGACGAGCCCGAAGCCGAGCAGCGCTCCATACATCGCCGCGAAGCTGCCCGCGCCCAGGCCCTTCGTGAAGCAACCAAGGCTTACGAGCTGGAACCACGACGACGGAAACGCGAGCCCCGCCCAGTAGCTGCTGCCCGTGAGCGTGGAGACGGGATAGAGCAGCCCGGAGAAGTTCACCGACGGGATCAGGCAAAGGATGGCGGTGCCGAAGATCGCCGCCACCTGTGAGCGCACGAAGGTCGAGACGAGCAGCCCGAGTGCGGTCGTGGCAAATACGAAGAGTAGTGCGCCCAGCGACAGCGCGATGAATGAGCCCTTGAGCGGCACGCGCAGGACGCCAACGGTGAGCAGCACGAGCACAGCATAGCTCAGCATCGCGAGCGCAACATAGGGCAACTGCTTGCCGAGCAGGTATTCGCCCGCGCTGGCTGGCGAGGCGTGGAGGTTCGTGATCGAGCCCATTTCCTTTTCGCGCACGATGCCAAGAGCGGTGAGCATCGCCGGGATCAGGATCAGCGCGAGCATGAGGATGCCCGGCGTGATTGCATAGATGCTGCGAAACGACTCGTTGTAGACGAAGCGCGTCTCTACGCGCATCGGTTGCACGGGTTGCGCGAGCGTCGCGTGTGCCTGAAACGTCTGCACGTAGCCGAGCAGCACGGCATCCACATAGGTCGCGATGGTTGCGCCGGGGAACGGGCTCGATCCGTCCACGTGGAAGGAGATTTCGGGGCGTCGCTGCGCAAGCAGGTCACGGCCGAAATCCGGCGGAATTTCTATCACTAGCTGCGCCTTCGCGCTGCGCAGCAGGCGGCTGGCGTCGCGTTCGCTGTGCACGGCGCCCACTGGCTCGAGGTAGCGCGAGCCAGCGAACTGCTCGACCAACTCGCGGCTCGCGAGGCTCTGGTCGCGGTCTAGCACCGCGAAGCGCACATTCTCGACATCGAAGGAGACGCTCCACGCAGCTGCGAGCAGCAGCACGACCGGGCCAAGCAGCGCGAAGGAGAGACGCAGGCGGTCGCGGGCGAGCTCGATGGATTCGCGCCGCGCGAATGCCCAGATGCGTGCCAGCGCGAAGGATCGCGACCCTGCGTGCGTGGTGCGTGCTGCGCGAGTTACCGCACGCGTGTCGTGCGGCTCGGGCTGCGAGGCCGCAGGATGCACGGAAGGTGGCTCGGGCGGCGGCGCATCCTGCGCCTGCGCTTCTTCGAGCCAGGCGATGAACGCCTCCTCGAGCGTGGCGGCGTGGCGCACCTCGCGCAGCTCATCGGGATTCCCGACCGCGAGAACGCGCCCGCGATGCATCAGCGAGATGCGGTCGCAGCGCTCGGCCTCGTTCATGAAGTGTGTGGAGACGAACAACGTGACCGCCTGCTCTCGCGAGAGCCGCGCAAGATGCCGCCAGAACATGTCGCGCGCGGCGGGATCGACGCCTGATGTCGGTTCGTCGAGGATCAGTACTTCCGGTCCGTGCAGGCAGGCCGCCGCAAGCTGCAAGCGCTGGCGGATGCCGAGCGGCAGGCTCGCGGGGCGGTCGTCGGCGCAGGCTTCCAGCTCGAAGCCCGCGAGCGCTTCGCTCACGGCGCACCGCGCCTTTTCCCCTTCCATGCGATAGAGCCGTGCGTGCAGGTCGAGGTTCTGGCGTACGCTCAACTCTTCGTAGAGCGAAAACGACTGTGACATGTAGCCGATCCTCATGCGCATGCGCATTTCGGCTGCGTCGACGCGCTGACCCAGCAGCGTGGCCGTGCCTTCGGTCGCGTCAAGCAGGCCGGTCAGCATCTTCATGGTGGTCGTCTTGCCGCAGCCGTTCGAGCCGAGGAAGCCGAAAATTTCGCCGCGCTCGATGCGAAAGCTTACGTGATCGACTGCGACGAACGTGCCGAACCGGCGCGTGAGGTTGTGGGCTTCGATCGCGGGCGCGCCGTCGGTCCGGATGCGTGGTCCCATCGAGAATTGGCCGGCACTTCCGCGCCGTTGCGGTGGCAGGAGCGAGACGTAAGCCGCTTCGAGACTGTTCGTGCCGGTGCGTTGCAGCACGGCGTCGGTGCGCTCATTTACGAGCACGCGTCCATTGTCCATTGCCACCAGATGTGCGAAGCGCTGCGCCTCTTCCATGTATGCGGTGGCGACCAGCACGGTCATCGCACCGTGCGCGGCGCGTAACTCATCCACGAGCGTCCAGAACTGGCGGCGCGAGAGCGGATCGACGCCGGTGGTGGGTTCGTCGAGGATCAGCAGGTCGGGGTCGTGCACCAGGGCGCAGCACAGACCGAGCTTTTGTTTCATGCCGCCCGAGAGCTTGCCGGCAGGGCGTTCACCGAAGGGCGCAAGCCCTGTCGCGTCCAGGAGCCGTGCCACGCGCGCGGCGCGCTCGCGCGCCGGCAGGCCGAACAGGCGGCCGAAGAAGTCGACGTTTTCGTAGACTGAGAGCGAGGGATACAGATTGCGCCCGAGTCCCTGTGGCATATAGGCGATGCGCGGTAGCATGCGTTCGCGCGCGCTGCGCACGCGCAGATCGGCACCTAGCACAAAAACTTTGCCATCCTGAATGCGCTTCACGCCCGAGATCAGCGAGAGGAGCGTGGACTTGCCGATTCCATCCGGGCCGATCAGGCCGATCGTCGCCCGGGAAGGCAGTGTGAGCGAGACATTGTCGAGCGCGAGGACCGAGCCATATCGGTGCGAGAGACCTTCGATGCGGATCTCGTCCGCCCGCGCCGCGCGTGCCGTGTCGGATTCCTGCATGGGCATCGCTCAGCCTCCGTGCGCGGCGAGCGCGGGCGGCCACGGTTGCGACGCGTCGAGCCGCACGTAGCCTTCACCCGTCATGCCCCCCTTCAGGCGCGGCGCGAGACGACTCGCGACCTCGAGCGGCAGTTGCAGCTTCACGCGGTACATCAGTTTCGCGCGCTCGCCCTGCGTCTCGACGTACTTCGGCGTGAACTGCGCTTCGCCGGCGACATAGCCCACAGTGGCGGGAATCGGTTCGCCGGGAAAGGCGTCGAGGACGATGCGCGCCTCTTCGCCAATCGAGAGGCGGCCCGCCTGCTGGCCGGGCAGAAAAGTCGTGAAGTAGATGTCTTCGGGATTCAGCATCGAGACGACGCGCCCGCCCGCGGGCAGGACGGTCCCGACTTCCACGACGCGGTACTCCACGCGGCCCGCGAGCGGCGCGCGGATGATTGTTTCGTCTATTACGGCTTGCAGGCGCGCAATCTGTGCGTCGGCTTCCGCGATGGCGGCGCTTGCCTCGCCTTGCGCCGCTCGCGCGGCGTCCTGCGCCGCTTGCGCGCCGTCGAGCGCGTACTGGCGGCGCTCGCGCTCGACGCCAGAGACCTGTCCGGAGGCGAAGAGGTTCGACGCCTGGGTCCATTCGAGCCGTGCAAGACGTACCTGTGCGGTGCTCGCGTCGGCCTCATCGCTGGCACGCTGGCGGGTGGCGGTCGCTCGCTCGCGGGTGGCCCTGGCGGCGTCGAGCTGGGCGCGCAACTCGGCGTCATCCTCGCGCGCCACGATGGCACCCGCCGCGAGCAGGTCGCCCTCGTGCACCGGCAACGCGACGATACGCCCGCCGTACTTCACGGCGACATCGACGCGCGTCATCTCCAGCCGCCCGTTCGCGTGGGCGATATTTGCCGGCAATGCGCTTTCGCGGCTATGCCGCCAGGCGATGCCAGCAGAGAGCAGCACGGCGACGGCGAGCAGCGCGCTGACCCACACGAGTTTTCTTTTCATTTTCAACCTGTCGTTCACTTCATGGCCTCCGGTGTGTTCCTGCATCGCTTCGCCGGACGGGCGCTGGAAGCCGCATCACACACGTACGCGCGTGCCGGCCTTCCCGTTCGCCATGCCTTCGATCTGGTCCAGCGAGCCGATGACCGCTGTCCGCCCGGTCTGCGAAGCGAAAGCCGCTGCCGCGTGCACCTTCGGCCCCATCGAGCCCGCCGCGAACTGCAACGATTCGGCTTGCCTCACCGTCAGCTCGGAGAGAGCGCACGCGTGGGGGGTGTTCCAGTCGAGATAGACGGCGTCGACGTCGGTTGCGATCAGAAAGAGCGAGGCCTCGAGTTGCACGGCGAGCAGGGCGCTGCAGGCGTCCTTGTCGATGACCGCTTCGACGCCGTGCCACGTGTGCTGCGTTTGCTCGTAGACGACGGGAATGCCGCCCCCGCCCGCTGCGATCACGACGGATTCGTGCTCGAGGAGCCAGAGGATGGGCTCGATGCCCACGATGCGGCGCGGCTCCGGCGAAGCGACGACGCGCCGCCACCCGGCGCCATCAGGGGCGACCGACCAGCCGTTCGTGTGTGCGAGGCGCTGCGCATCGGCAGCGTCGTAGATAGGCCCGATCGGCTTGGTGGGCGTGCGCCACGCGGGATCGCTCGCGCTGACCTGCACCCGCGTGAGCAGCGTCGCCACGGGTCGGGTATCGGCCAGCGCGTTTGCCAGTTCCTGTTCGAGCAGATAGCCGATCATCCCTTCGGATTCGGCGTTCAGCACGTCGAGCGGCGTGATGCCTGCCACGCCGGCAAGCGCCGCCGCCTGGAGCGCGAGCAGCCCCACCTGCGGGCCGTTGCCATGCGCGACGATCAGTTCGTTGCCCGGCGCGAGCCGCGCCAGTTGCCGCGCGGCGCGGCGGATGTTCGCCAACTGGTTCTCCGTCGTGAGAGGCTCGCCGCGCCGTAACAGCGCGTTGCCGCCCAAAGCCGCTACGATGCGCATGCTTCGCTCCGGGTTGTGGGCTTCAGCCCAGCGTTGCGACGAGCACGGCCTTGATCGTGTGCATGCGGTTCTCGGCCTGCGTGAAGACGATGGAGGCATCCGATTCGAACACCTCGTCCGTTACCTCCAGCTCGGTCAGGCCGAACTTCTCGTGGATCGCGCGGCCGATGTCGGTTTCGAGATTGTGATACGACGGCAGGCAGTGCATGAAGCGCGTGCGCGGCTTGCCACTCGCGCGCATGAGCGCCGCGTTGACCTGGTACGGCTCCAGCAGCTTGATGCGCTCGCCCCATACGTCCATGGGCTCGCCCATCGACACCCACACGTCCGTGTAGACGAAATCCGCGCCTTTGACACCCGCTTGCGGATCTTCGGTCAGCCCGATCGAGGCGCCAGTGCGCTGCGCCAAGCGGCGCATGCGCGTAACGAGGTCGTCGTTCGGCCACAGCTCGCGCGGCGCGGCGATGCGCACGTCCATGCCCATCTGCGTGCCCGCGATCAACAGCGAATTGCCCATGTTGAAGCGCGCGTCGCCCACGTAGCAAAACGAAAGTGCGGAAAGCGGCTTCTCGCCGAATTCCTCCATCGTCAGCAGGTCAGCGAGCACCTGGGTGGGGTGAAACTCGTCGGTGAGCCCATTCCAGACCGGCACGTGCGATTCGCGCGCGAGCGCCTCGACAGCGGACTGGTGAAACCCGCGGTACTCGATGCCGTCGTACAGGCGCCCGAGCACGCGCGCGGTGTCGCGCAGCGACTCCTTGCGCCCGAGCTGCGAGCCCGACTGGTCGATATACGTGACGTGGCCACCCTGGTCGTGCACGGCTACTTCGAACGCGCAGCGCGTGCGCGTGGAGGTCTTCTCGAAGATCAGCGCGATGTTCTTGCCCGCGAGGCGCGGCATTTCGGTGCCCGCGTATTTCGCGCGCTTGAGCTCGACGGCGAGGTCGAGCAGAAAGCGGATATCGCGCGGGCTGAAATCTTCGGTGTCGAGCAGGCTGCGATTGCGCAGATTGAATCCCATGATGGCGTGCCTCGTATTCGATGTGGGCGATGTGGTTCAGAGCGGATCGCGCTCGAGCGGGCAGGTCATGCAATGCCCGCCGCCACGTCCGCGTCCCAGTTCGCCGCTGGGGATCGTGATGACTTCGATGCCCGCCTTGCGCAGCAGCGTGTTGGTGTAGACGTTGCGGTTGTAGGCCACGACCACGCCGGGCTCCAGCGCGATCACGTTGTTGCCGTCGTCCCATTGCTCGCGCTCGGCTTCCCATTGGTCGCCGCCCGTCGCGACGGTGCGCAGTTCGGCGAGACCGAGCGCTTCGGCTACCACGTGCACGAATGGCGCGGTTTCGGCGCGCACGTCGAGCGTGTCCTCGCGCTCGCCCGGACGCACGCTGAAGGTGCGGATCGAATCCACGACCTCGGGAAAGATCGTGACGAGATCGCGGTCGCAAAACGTAACCACCGTGTCGAGGTGCATCGCGCCGCGCGAGTGCGGCAGCTGGGCGGCGATCACGCGCTCGACCACGCCGCGCGCGAACAGCGCGCGGGCGAGCTGGGCGACGCCCTGCGGTGAAGTGCGCTCGCCCATGCCGACGAGTACGACGTTGCGCGAGACGGGCATGACATCGCCGCCCTCAAGCGTCGCGGCGCCGTGATCCTTGTCCGGATCGCCCCACCAGATCGGCGGACCGCCTTCAAATAGCGGGTGAAAGCGGTAGATGGCGGCAGTAAGCAGCGTCTCGTCGCGGCGCGCGGGCCAGTACATCGAGCCCAGTACGGCGCCTTCGTTGATCCAGCAACTGCTGTCGCGCGTGAACAGGGCGTTGGGCAGCGGCGAGAGCAGGAAATCGGCGGGCTGTGCACATTGCGCGGTCAGGCCTGACGGCCGGAACGGCAGCTCGGCGCGCACGATGCCGCCCACGAGCCGGTCCGCGAGTTCGCCGGGTTTCATCTCGTCGAGCCACGGCCACAACTGCGCGGCCAACTCCGCATCCACCCGGTTTGGCGCGAGACGGCGCTCCAGCAGCCACGCGCGGGCACTTGGCGCGCGCAGCACGTCGGTGAGCATGTCGTGTACGTCGTAGACCTCGACGCCGCGCTCCTGCATGGCGTTCACGAGCGTGTAGTGGTCCGCCTTGGCCTGCGCGACCCAGAGCACGTCATCGAACAACATTGCCTCGCAGTTGGCGGGCGTGAGGCGCGACTGGGCGAGCCCGGGCCGCGAGACGAGGACCTGGCGAAGCTTGCCCGCCTCAGAGTAGACGCCGAAACCCATGATGGCACCCGCGCTCAGAGGCCGAGACGGCCGGTTGCGAGCAGGCACGCCGCGAGCACGGCAAGGGCGACGATGGCAATCAATACGACGGCCTCATACGGCTTGAACCAGCGCGCGTGCTGTTCGCGCCGCGCCCAGCCGTACAGCAGGACGCCCGGCGCATAGAGCAGGGCGCTCAGCAGTAGGTACTTCGGGCCGGCCGCGTACAGGAGCCAGACGCAGTAGAGGGTGGCGAGCGCGCCGATCAGGGCGTCGCGCCGGCGTTGCGTGTCGTCGGGCGCGTAACCGTCGCCCGAGACCGCGATGCCGGTGGCATACACCGCGGAGAAGAGATACGGAATCAGGATCATCGAAGTCGCGAGCGAGATCAGCGCCTGATATGTGGCGTTCGAGACGAGCGTGACGATCAGAAAGAGTTGCACGAGACCGTTGGTGACCCACAGCGCGTTGGCGGGCACGCCATGCGCATTCTCACGCGCGAGCCACGCGGGCATCACCGAGTCCTGCGCGGGCGTGAAGAGTGTTTCGCCGGCGAGCAGGGTCCACGCGAGCAATGCGCCGCCCACTGAGACCAACAGACCGATGCTGATGAGGACGGTGCCCCACTTGCCGACCACATGTTCGAGCACGCCGGCCATCGAGGGGTTCTTCATGCCAGCAAGCTCGGGCTGCGAGACGATGCCGAATGAGAGCAGCGACACCATCATCAGCAGGAACAGCACGACGAAGAAGCCTGTCACCGTGGCGCGGCCGATATCCTCACGATGTTGGGCGCGCGCCGAGTACACGCTTGCGCCCTCGATGCCAATGAACACCCAGACCGTTATGAGCATTGTGCTCTTCACCTGGTCGAGCAGGCCGGGCAGCTTCGCGTTGCCCCAGAAATCGGCGCTGAAGCGGCCGGAGTGAAACGCGGCCGCGGCGATGACGATGAAGATCAAGAGCGGCACGACCTTGGCGAACGTCGTGACGGCGTTGAGCACAGCCGCCCCGCGCACGCCGCGCAGGATGAGCGCTTGCATGAGCCACAGCGCGATCGAGGCACCGCCGATCGCGGCGCGAGTATTGCCGTCGCCGAATGCCGGGAAGAAGTAGCCGAGCGTACCGAAGACAATCACCAGGTACCCAACATTGCCGATCCAGGCGCTGACCCAGTAGCCCCATGCGGAGTTGAAGCCCACGAATTCGCCGGCGCTGGCCCGTGCGTACGCATAGATGCCGTTGTCGAGCTCGGGCTTGCGCAGTGCGAGCGTTTGATAGACGAGCGCCAGCGCCAGCATGCCGATGCCGGTCACCAGCCAACCGAGCACGATGGCGCCAGCGCCGGCGCCCGACGCCATGTTCTGCGGCAGCGAAAAGATACCGCTGCCGATCATCGAGCCGATGACGAGGGCGCTCAACAGCCCAAGCCGCAGCTTGTGCGGCTCGGCTGAAATCTTCGGTTCGGCCTTCACCTGCTGCGGGGTGTCGTGGAAATGTCCTGCGGGTTGACTCATGACGAGCTCCTCGTAACGGAACGCCCGCTTATTACGCCACGGTATGGGGCCGCGCGTTTGATCTGGATCATCTCTGCCGGGGGGAGACGGACGTCACTGAGCGCGAGGCTGCGTGCTCTACGCGCAGATCCGCGTGTGATTGACGTGCGTCAATCGGATGACGCGCTTGCGCGCACAACGACTCCATTCGTGCGGAACCGTGGTGCGATGCGATTCTGAAGCCGAGCCCCGCCATGCAGAAACACCTGATCGTGGCCGCGCCGTTCAGTCGACGGCAGCTTCACCGTGAAGCCTGGCGGTAATCCGCGCTGTCCATGACGCACCCATTCACGACCTGTACCGATCGGGTTCAATCGCGTGTTCGCCACGCCCGATTCTTTTTTGCGGCTAACGATGCGTGCTCATTCGTGCCTGCGTTTTCCCTCGATGACGCACCCGGATTCTTCGGCAGTTGTCGGGCGATCCACACGATTGCGGCGAAAAAAGTGCCGCAGAGAAGGCTGTCGTGTGCGTAGCAGATTTCTGTTGGAGTTGGCCGACGGCGCGTGATCGGCGCTCAGGAGGACAAGAACATCGACGTCGCACTGGATCTGCTCAATATAGCCGGGCACGATCGTATATCCGCTATTCATTCTCAGTCTGCCAAGCCACAAGGGGAGCTTCTGCATGGAAACGCGGAGCAACATGTTTGATAGGAACGCCGCGAGCTATCTCGCCGGATCATAAAACGCCAACCGTATGGGTTGGCGTTTTGTCCAGGCTAGGGCTTCGAGGAAACTGGGGAAAAATTGGCAGGATCAGAAAAGGCGTCGCGCCGGCGGACGCACCGGCAAACGGACAGTGCTGACCGGGCAAACATGCCGTAAGCCAGCGCGGCCTGACGTAATCGACTGCTACGCGTGACAGGGTGATGTTCCTGCCCGTCGCTGGGTGCGGCAGCGGACTAGAGTGTGCCGACGCGCGCCTGTTTGCCCAACACTTCGTCGCATATGGCAAGCCATGCATGCGCGGCGTGTGACATGTAGCGATCCGGCGACCAGATATGCATGAGCGTCCAGTCGAGCGAGGGCTCCGTGACCCTCGCGAGGGCGAGATTGCTGGCATCGAGGCGCGCGAGAAACGGTTCGGGCAGGAAAGTCGTCCCGAGTCCCGCTCCCGCCATCGCCGCGAGAAAATCCCAGTGTCCACTTCTGGCCACAACGGTCGGCTCGATGCCGGCGTCGCGGAACGCAGCGTGAAGGCGACGAGTCAGCGCAAAACCGTCGTCGAGCAGGATCAGCGGCTGGTCCTTCAGCGCCGCGAGCCTGACGGTACGACGCCCCGCCCAGGGCGCCTCGCGTGGCCCTACGGCCCAGATCGTGTAGCGTGCAATCACCCGGCTCGCAAGCTTCTCCTGGGTGCTTCCGGGTAGCAGTACCGTCGCGCCGACTTCCAGTTCACCCGCGATGACCTTCTGCTCGAGCAACTGCCCACCGTGTTCCGCGAGCCGCAGTTCGAGTTTCGGGTAGCGTTGCTGAAAGGCTCTGACTGCGGCCGGGAAAAACAGATTGCCCATCGGTGGCATGCCAACGGTGAGCTGGCCGCGACCGAGCTGTGCGACGTCGGCGACCTCCAGTTGCAGTTCGCGGATCACGGACAGCGCCTGCAAGCCGCGTTCGTAAACGATGCGCCCCACGTCGGTGACCTGCACCTGTCTGCCGTCTCGGATCAGAAGCGGTTGGCCGACTTCGTCCTCGAGCTGCCGCACCATCTTGCTGATTGTCGACTGGGTGACAAAGACCGCGGCAGCAGCCTGGGTGAAGCTGCCCAGCTGAACGGTTTCCACAAAGTAGCGCAATGCGCGGATATCGATGGGCATGTCCGTGGACGCTGCATGAAAAAAACGACTGGACTACATGATATTAAATCACGTTATGCATCGATGATTCTTCACTAAACTTGATCACGTATCGAGTCGGATAGACGCCATTCATCGTACGGATCGCGCCGTATTGGCAGCCAGTCCTATATCAAGGGAGACAGAGGTGCTTGAGGAGCGGATTCGCCTGCCGCAGCTTCGCGACAGGATTGTGACGGCAGAGGAGGCCGTATCGCTGATTCTTGACGGCATGACCGTTGGCATGAGCGGCTTTGGTGCCGCGGGTGACTGCAAGGCGGTCCCTCTCGCGCTGGCTGCGCGTGCGCGCGAGCAGTCGTTACGGATTACGCTGATGACAGGCGCGTCGGTGGGGTACGAGGTCGATGGGGTCCTCGCCGAAGCGGGTGCCATCCGCCGGCGCATGCCTTTTCAGTCGGACAGGACCCTGCGTAACCAGATCAACGCCGGCGAGGCGACGTTCATCGATCTTCACCTGTCGGAAATGGCGGAGCAGCTGCGAGACGGATACCTTGGACCCGTCGACGTGGCCGTGATCGAAGCGGTGGCCGTGAGCGAAGCCGGGATAGTGCCGACGATGTCGGTCGGCAATTCGGCAGTATTCGCCGCGCTAGCAAGGAAGGTCATCGTCGAAATCAACCTGGAGATGCCGCTCGCGCTCGAAGGGCTGCACGACGTCTATTCGCCGCTGTCCCGACCCACCCGCGAGCCTATCCCTCTCACGAACGCTGCACAGCGGATCGGGCTTCCGTATATTCCTCTGGATCCTCAAAAGATTGCAGCGATCGTCGTCACGAGCAAGGGAGACAGCCCCAACAAGGTTCTTCCGCCAGATACCGATACCACGCAGATAGCCAGGCACCTGGGCAGCTTTCTCGCCCATGAGGTTCGCGCGGGCCGGCTTGGCCCCTCGTTGCAGCCCCTTCAGGCTGGCGTCGGCTCCATCGCAAATGCGGTGCTGCATGGCCTCGTCGATTCCGGATTTCGCGGCTTGCGCATGTATTCGGAGGTACTTCAGGACGGCGCAATCGAGCTGCTCGACACTGGGTGTGTCGATTTCGCATGTGCCTCCGCGATCATGCTATCGAGCGAATATCAGACTCGCTTTTTCAAGGGGCTGGACCGCTATCGGTCGCGCGTCCTGCTACGGCCACAGGAGATCAGCAATCATCCGGAAGTCATTCGCCGCCTGGGCGTCATTGCAGTGAACACGGCGCTCGAATGCGACATCTACGGCAACGTGAACTCCACGCATGTCGGCGGCACGCACATGATGAACGGCATCGGGGGCTCGGGCGACTTTGCGCGCAATGCTTACCTGTCGGTGTTCGTGACGAAGTCGCTGGCGAAGGATGGCGACATTTCGAGCATCGTACCGATGGTGTCGCACGTCGACCATATCGGGCAGGATGTCGACGTCATCGTCACCGAGCACGGGTTGGCCGACTTGCGCGGTCTCGCGCCTCGGGAACGCGCACTGCAGATCATTACGCACTGCGCGGACCCGTTGTATCGGGACGCGCTGCTCGACTATGTGTCAAAGGCGGTGGCGCGCGGCGGACAGACGCCCCATCTGATCGAAGAAGCGCTTGCATGGCACGGACACTATCGTGAGCACCACAGCATGCGGCCTGATCGAGCGCTGGCGTAACGACGCGGCCGACTTGATGTGTGGAACAAGGAGAACGACTGAAGGTCTGACGAATACGCATACAAAATATGCGCCTGTTTGTCCATGTCCCAGGCCGGTAGTTTCACCGCCGCAGCGCAGTCGTTCAACTCGACTACGGGCGCCATGTCTCGCGCGCTCTCGGAACTGGAGGCGCATCTGCGGGTACGGCTATTCAGCCGCTCGACTCGTCGATTCGCGCTTATGACTGCCGGAGAATGCTATCTGAAGCGGTGCAAGCTTCGCGAGCATCGGGCAGCATTACGTGCTAACGGCGAGCTCACAGTATCGCGCCTTGCATCCCGACGTGACGGTCGAATTCCCGCTCTCACAGTGCTTGCCCAGATCTGTTCGAGGTCGCCAGCGATGCATCGTTGGTGACCTCGACTTCACTGCCAGACTCTGACACACGTGGCTCACCAGGCACGCACGCCGATCTCGCACAGCATGACAGTCTGATCCTCAAGACGCCGACGTCGCCCGCGCACGAATGGACGCTCGAAGGACTGGAAGGCAACGCGGAAATGGACGTGAGTGGACCGGTGCAGGTGATTTGCGGAATCGCTCGCGGTGGCGAGTAAAGACGGCATGGGGATCGGCATGCTGCCCGTTTATGCGTCAATGGAAGGTCTGCGCAGTGGCGCGCTCATGCGCGTCCTGCCGCGGCACATCCTGCAGGAGGTCATCGTGTTTGCGCTATATTCGTCACGTAAGTTTGTCGATGCGAAGACGAAGACACGGGCGGGCTTTATGCGCGCGCATCTGCCACGAGTGACCACGCGCGACATGTCTCTGAAAAAATTTACGCTGGACCAACTTGCAGATACGGCGATCACAAGCGTGACGCGCTGCATGCGACGACATGAGATCCGCGCTGACGACAGTATGGCTGCAAATAATTCCTCCACCGCCCTTCGGTTTGCTCATCGTCCGCTCTCGGCGAATCCCCGAGCGCTTGGCGGGCGGCTCAGGAGGCGACGGCAGGATCGGTCAAGTTTCCGGATTTGAGTCTCAGCTGACATAGCGAAGCAACAAGCTTCGTCTGACCGGCCGTTTGCTGCGTTGCACTCATACCACACTGAATAATGCGACGAGCAGTTGCCGGACGATGGCTCGTGACTGATTACTGGGCTATCGGTTGATGCCGTCGTGACCTTCACAATCCTTGTTGATTCTGGAAATGGTTAATCCAGATTGGTCCATATAAGTTCAAAAAATGACGAACTATGCTCCCGCCTCGATTCAATCGTTCAACTGGCAGTTCGTCTTCTCTGCCGAAAAAGCTATCGATCCGGGAGGCCAATCCAATGAAAAAAGTCGTTATTCCCCACGCCATTGGCACACTTTTAGCCGTTGTAGCGTCATCGGCTTTCGCACAGAGTTCCGTCACACTTTATGGGCTTGTTGATACGGCAATCCGCTATCAGACGAACGCGGCAGCCGATGGGAAAGATCTGATCGGCATGACGGTCGGTCCGGAAACGCACAGCCGCTGGGGGTTGCGCGGCAGCGAAGACCTGGGCGGCGGCCTCTCGGCGATCTTCCGTCTTGAGAACGGCTTCGAACTTGGTGACGGGAAACTGCACGTACCGAATACGCTGTTTAGCCGGCAGGCGTACGTCGGTTTATCAAGTGCCCATTTCGGCGCTGTGACGTTCGGTAACCAGTACGCGCCTCTCTATGACACCATGGGCGATATCTTCGACCCGATGACAGTTGGCGACTATTGGCAAGACAGTTGGATGTACAACGGAATCGGAGACTACCTTACCGTTCCGAACTCTGTCAAATACAAGTTCTCGTCCAACGGACTGGCGATCGACGCAATCTATGGCTTTGGTAACCATGCCGGCGCGATGGGCCTCGACAGCACGTACGGCGTGGAACTGACGTATTCGCGCGGGCCGGCGTCGATCAACGCAGGGTTCCAGCAGACCTCCGTCTCGTCACTGAACGGCAGTTCGGTAAATGGCGCAAAGGTCAACTTCCTGCATGTGAGCAGCGCCTATCAGATCACCAAAAGCGTACGTCTGCTGGCCGGCTGGCTGCACGGTCAGGACAAGACCGGCACAACGGATCTCAACATGCAGCAAGCCGGTGCGCCGACGCTTCGGGGCAGCAGCCCGAACCGTATCGACGACACGCTTTACGTCGGTGGCAACTGGCAGGTGACCGATCCCTTGCTGATCACAGTGGCCGGCTACTACGGTCACACGCGTAATGCGGAACGACTCGACGGTACGCTCGGGTCGGGCATCAACTACTCGGCCACCGTGCTCGCCGAGTACTCGCTGTCGAAGCACACCGAGGTGTACGGCACCGCGGATTTCGCGCGAGGCAACGGTGCTTTTGCCGCCGACTATCCGGGCGTGACCAACCCTGCCACAGGCAATGTCGACAAGATCGGTCGAACCAACAACGTCGGTGTAGCGATTGGCATGCGCCAGATGTTCTAGTTGCGGCAGGGGACGCCTCGCGCCCGGCTCGCAACAGCGCTGCAAAACGTCGCTTGAGTCGCAGCCGGGTCGCAGCGTCGCAGTTCATGGAGGGATGAACGTCGGCGAGACACGCGCCCGATGCGCCACGGCAGGTTCGCCGACAAGGCGCGCCTCCACGCCCCTCAATTCCTGTGGATGGTGCTGGACGACCTGCAGGGCGAAACTGGTTGTCATCGACGCCGCGACTTGCCGCTAAGCCAGTCCGGCAAGCCGCGATGATCTCGATTGAGCCAGATCAACGTAACACGGAAATTGGTCGCTACCCTGAAGGTAAGCCCATGACGAGTCTAGGCGCAACCATGCATCGAGTGTATTTCCTTCTCCCGGGCGCCGAGGCGGCGCGCTCCCTTGTTGACGCTATCGAGCAGCACGGGATCAAGCGACGCAATATTCGCGTCGTTGCGAATCAGCGCATCGAAATGGATGCGTTGCCCGAAGCATCACTGGTCGAGGGGAGTGAGTTGAAGGCAATCACTTCACGCGGCATGGCTGCAGGCGTAATTGTCGGAACAATTGCGGGACTCGCCACAATGTTGCTCTCACCCGAAGGCATAACAATTGCGGGCAGCGCAGTGTTTGCCTTGACGCTGGTGGGAATGGTTTTTGGAGAGTGGCTCTCGACCACGTTGGGTATCGACGAGAGCTGCGAGCGTTACAGGCAGTTTGTCGAAGCGGTCCGACGCGGAAACGTCCTTGTGATCGTAGAGACACATTCACCAGAGCACATTGAATTAATTGAACGTGTCGTGGGAGACAAACATCCCTATGCACTGTTCGAGTCAGGCAGCGACACGGTTGCCCTAGTTCATTGAACGCGCTGGTTCTGCCTGTGCGCTCCGCGTCCTTCTTATATCACCATGCAGAGATCACTACAAGATAACGCGTGAATAATGTCTCTTCTGGATTCCCTCCTAATGCAATGGCGATTCTGGACGTTAGTGATACCTGTGATCTTCGCATCCCGCACCGCGTTGAACGGGCGCGAGCGCACGCATCAGAGTTCAAACACTTGCTCCAACTACTGTCACTATGACCAAAAATGCCAGCATTCGCACCCGCCTCGCGTTGGCGATGGGCTTCCTTGCAGCACTGTTAGTTATCGGCGGACTCATGGGAGTCATGGGTGTTCTGATGAGCAACGGCGATGTAAAGCAGCTGTATGCCAGCCGTCTGGCCTCTTCAGAGGCTTTGGGTCAGTCGAATGTAGCGCTGTCCAGGGCGCGTCTTTGGCTGTATCGCATCGCGCTCGATCCAGCCAGTCCGGAAGTTGAACAGGAGACCCAGACGGCCCATGATTTGCTTGGTACCTCGAAGAAGGCATGGGACGCCTACCGTGAGCTGCCTTTTTCGGGTCCGGAAGAGGCACAGCGCGCGACGGACGTCAACAGCAAATACGACGCACTCGTCGCAAACGGGCTTGACCTCATGTTCAGCGCGATTGCAACCCACGACGCCACGAAGATTCCCGAAGTATGGAAGAACCTTCCGCCTTCACTGTTTATTGACGTGTCCGACGGCATGGACGCGCTCGGCGCGATCCAGATCACGACCGCACGTGCGATGTTTGACACCGCACAATCACGATTTCACTGGTTTGTTGGAGTAGCGATCATCGGTATCGCGATTGCCCTGGCTGCGGCTGTTTTCGCATGGTGGTCGCTGCAACGGGCAATCGGCTTGCCCCTTGCAAGGGCACTGGACCACTTCAAGGCGATTGCAGAGGGAGACCTGACGACGGAAGTGGAAGTTCATTCGGGCGATGAGATGGGGCAGTTGATGTCGGGCCTGGATGTGATGCAAAGCAAGCTCGTTCGGACAATCGGTGCGGTGCGAGAAGGATCACGGTCGATCACAACCGCCATTCAGGAGATTTCGGCCGGCAATCTGGATCTGTCGCAACGTACGGAGGAGCAGGCAGCGTCGCTTGAGCAAACGGCCGCGTCGATGAACGAACTGACTTCGACCGTGCGCCAGAATGCTGATAATGCGAAGCAGGCGAACGAGGTGGTGAGGAATACAGCGGAACTCACGGAACGGGGTAATCAGGCGACGCAGGAAGTCGTGCAAACGATGCGAGGCCTCTCCGACTCATCGGGAAAGATCGCTGAAATCATTGGCGCCATTGAAGGCATCGCTTTTCAGACCAATATCCTGTCACTGAACGCAGCCGTCGAGGCAGCCCGGGCAGGCGAGCAGGGGCGAGGCTTTGCTGTGGTCGCCAGCGAAGTGCGCTCGCTTGCGCAGCGCAGTGCAACAGCGTCCAGGGAAATCAAGGATCTCATCACCGACTCGCTACAACGCGTTGAAGCGGGCGCGAGGCAAGCCGATAGCGCGATCGGCACAATGGAGGCAATACTGGATTCAGTCAGGAGAGCCAGCGCCTTGATGAACGAGATCACCACCGCGTCGGAAGCACAATCGAAGGATATCGAACAAGTCAATCAAGCCGTGTCGGAGATGGATCATGTGACTCAGCAAAATGCTGCGCTGGTGGAGCAGGCATCAGCTGCCGCCCTGTCGCTGAAGGAGCAGGCGGGGAAGTTGGAGAACGTGGTGTCGATATTTCTCGTTGTCAAGGATTGAGGAAGGTCAGGCGAGTCGCTACCCTCTACGATCGCAAGACACCCCTGCCGGCGGCTGACCTGCTTAACGGTCGCGTCGTTCCGTTCTCCGACAGTTTCGGCACCCCGTTGCTGCGCGTGCTAATCGATTGCGGCGCGGAATACTGCGAATAGTCATCAGCATTCCATGGCCTTTACCTTGACCATCGAACCCGCAGCCGCATGCCGGGACGCGTTGCGTGCCTCTATCGATATCGTACACGGGGTGTCGATGGGTCCCGACATTGCGCCAGCTCCGGCTGCAATCGCAACCACTCATCCGACCGGGGCGATCGCTACGAGTCGGCCGGGAAAACCGCCGCCTTCTATGCTTTTCCGGTTCGGTAGTCGGGTCCTTCCGTGTGCGCGGATTGCAGATGGCATATCGGGATGCGTCCCGCCGAATCTTTCAGCGTGAAAGTTGTGACCCGGCGGCGGGTGAGATAGCAATCAGAACGTGCTCCCGATTCCCAGCGCAGCGCACGCAGCATCTGTGGCTGGCCGCACGCCTTCGTTGACGCTTCATCCGGTCGCTGTCTGCCCAAAAAAATCGCGAAGCCGAAACTGACTCGAGAGAACGGATGCCTACGCTTTTGACTATCCGGTTAAGGAATACAGAACGTTCACCCGATGTCAGGACGCCTCCAATCCAGATAGCGAAACGATCATCTTGCCATCGACACTTCAGAATTCTTGTGTCTGGCCGATACTTAGCTGATAGCATGCCGTGTTGCGCGTTGAGGAAGTTGCCGATTCCGGGGACGACTGCGTAGACGATGGCGTTATGCGGGCACTCAGTCTCTTTGACAGCATGAAAAACCTTGGGATGGACGCCGGAAACGGTTACTGCGTGCCGGTTAGTGACCTGCCTATGCCGGTCATCCGCTACGACGCACATGGTCAACGGCGCTACATGAATAGCGCGGCCCTGGCGATGCTGGGAAATGTATCTGGCGGTTCCTGCGCGTCGGGTACCGAAACCGGATTGTTGTCGCCGAATGCGCTGCAGCAGTACGTGGACGCCATTCGGGAGGTCGCTAACACGGGCGTCGCGCGCGAACTCGAACTGTCGTTCGATGGCCTGCCCGAGCCGCAGCGCGCGCACTACCTGGTGCAGTTCATAAGCGATCCGGTTCAGGAGGGCCCTTGCGGGGTGCTTGCAGTCTATTTCGACATCACTGCGCGCAAACGCGCGGAGGCAAAACTCCGTGAGCGCGAGTCGTTCCTCGAATCGTTGCTCGATACCATCCCGATTCCCGTCTTCTCAAAGGATCGAGAGGGGCGGTACCTGCACCTGAATCGGGCCTTTGAAGGATTTCTGGGTGTCCCGAAGGAGCGCTTCGTCGGCAAGACCGTCTTCGAGACGAGCCCGCACGCGTTGGCGCAAACCTATTTCGCCAAGGACGAGGAACTCTTCGCGCAAGGCGGGATTCAGCGCTACGAATTCAAGGTCCAGAACGCGGGGCAAGAGGCGCGCGACGTGGAATTCAGCAAGGCCGTTTTCCACGACGATCAGGGCCGCCAGGCTGGCTTGATCGGGGCGATTCAGGACATTACCGAACGTAAGCAGGCGGAGTGCGAGCAGCGGGCGCAATACGAGAAGATTCTTCTGCTCAACAGAAGCCTTGAAGACAAGGCACTCGAACTGTCAGAGGCCCGCGCGCAGCTGATCACCGTGCTGCACACCATACCCGACATGGTGTGGCTAAAGAGTACGACCGGAATTTTCCTGCTGTGCAATCAGAGCTTCGAGCGTTTTGTTGGTAAATCGAAAGCTGAAATTCTTGGGAGAACCGATTACGCCATTTTCGATGCCGAGCTTTCCGACTTCTTCCTGGAGCGCGACAAGGCGGCCATCGACGCAATGCATGTTTGCGTCGACGAAGAGTGGGTAGTCGCACCCGCGACCGGAGAACGTACGCTGCTTGAGACTCGACGGCTACCGGTATTCGATGCGGCAGGCGCGGTAGCGGGCGTGCTCGGCGTGGCAAGAGACATGACTGAGCGGCGCCGTTTCGACGAAAGACTGGCCCGTCGCGAGCGCGAATTCAGAACCCTCGTTGAAAACTCGCCCGATACCGTCGCCCGCTACGGAGGGGACTTCAGACGCCTGTACGTCAATCCGACTTTCGCTTCGCTCACCAGGGGAGGGGCAAACGCGCTGCTCGGCAAGTCGCCTAGTGAGTTCCCAGGGGGGAGAGGTACCGTTCTCTACGAGCGGCAACTTGGGGAAGTATTCGCAACGGCAAGCGACAGGGAGTTCGAGCTGACCTGGGAGGCTTCCGACGGAAGACAACTCACTCACCTGCTCAGGTTGACGCCGGAGTTGGGAGCGAACGGTACAGTGGAAACGGTTCTTGCCGTGGGGCGGGACATCTCGGAACTTCACGCGTCCAGAGGAAAAATCCATCGCATGGCGTATTTCGATTCGCTGACCGCGTTGCCGAACCGCGTCCTGTTCAACGAACGGTTGCGCGAGGCGCTGACCACCAGTGCAGACGATCGCTTTACAGCCGTCATGATGATCGACATGGACCGTTTCAAGGGTGTCAACGATACGTTGGGCCACGCGGTCGGTGATGAATTGCTGCGCGAGGCGGCGTGTCGTCTGCTCGACTGCGTGCGTGCCGGCGATACGGTCGCCCGCGTTGGGGGCGACGAGTTCGCCATTCTGCTGCCCGAGGTTTGCGATCACGGCATTCTCGAACAGATTTCGGAGATGATCATCAAGCGGCTCGATGAGCCGTTCCTGCTCGATGGGAGAGAGGTGTTCATCTCATGCAGCATTGGAATTGCGCTTTATCCAAACGACAGCACGGATGCAAAGGATTTGCTGAGATATGCAGATTCGGCAATGTACCAGGCGAAGCGCTCAGGGCGCAGAGGTTTTCGTTTTTATACGAAAGACATGACCATCGAGGCCACCGCCCGTCTGTTGCTGGAGTCGGAGTTGCGCCGCGCGATCGATCAAGGTGGGTTCGAGTTGCACTACCAGCCGCAGGTGTTGCTCCAGGGTGCGGAGGTCATCGGCTCGGAAGCATTGCTGAGATGGAAACGTCCCGGCGAGGGATTCGTTCGGCCTGGTCAGTTCGTACCGCTTGCGGAGGAAACCGGTCTAATCGTCGATCTCGGGCGATGGGTGCTTCGCGAGGCCTGTCGTGCAGCCGCCGAATGGAATACGGATGGAGGCGTGCGGCACAAGGTGTCGATCAATCTGTCTGCACGGCAGTTTCAGTCGCGCGACTTGGTGCTGGTGATAAAAGAGATCCTCGAGGAAACAGGCTGCCAACCCCAGTGGCTGGAGTTTGAGATTACCGAAAGCCTGCTGCTTGCGGAGAATGATTTGGTCATGAGCGCGCTTCTGGCATTCGAGGATATGGGGTTATCGATCGCGATCGATGATTTCGGCACTGGCTACTCCGCACTCAGTTATTTGACCCGTTTTCCTATTGATACGCTCAAGATCGATCGTACGTTCATTCAGCGCGTCACTTCCGACCGGCGTCATGCCGAGCTCGTGAAGGCAATCCTTTCCATCGCACGCTGCCTTGGGCAGCGGGTCGTTGCGGAAGGCGTTGAGACGATAGAGCAGGCGACATTTCTCGATGCTCATGGTTGTGAGGTCGCGCAAGGGTTCCTCTACAGCAAGCCGCTGGCGAAGGCTGAAATTTCTTCACTTCCCCGTTATCTTAAACTTGCGTCCGACGGCAAACCTTAGGGGCGCATGATGGCAATCGCGGTTGGCGTATTGCCGTACAGGGCGCCTCCAGCGATGTGCCATATAGTGGCAGCGGCAGAGGGTCCCGATTCGACGGCAAAGTCGCATGGGACCGAATCGATACCTGCACCGACTACCGGGCCGACGACCGAGGCGGGCAGAATGGACAGCGAGTGCTTCTGGTGATCTACCGGTTTGGCTCTATTGTCTTTTTTCTCAGACTCGACCTGTCGCAATGTGAGCGCCGGAATTCTCGAATCAATAATGTACGTTTCATTGAGTTTCTGATCTATTCTTGAACAGATGGCAGGGTTGTATACTTAGTGATCTATTCGTATTTCGCAATATTCATGAGGTGCCCAGATGATGAATCTGGATGATTCGCCACTAGCCATCGCATGCCCAATGCTTGCTAATTGATGAATCAGAGCATCGTTAGCAAACAGGCTGTATCAATGGTAAGGTCGAAACGAAAAATGCGGGCGGACGCGATGAGCAGCGCCTGGTGCAGGCGCGTGCGTTGCACGGCAATGTTTGGAACAAGATACACCGACATCTAGGCCTGAGAACACAATCAAGGTGGTCCGATTAAGTTGGCGGCGGACATCATGACAATATTCATGGAGTGAGTGATGGCAACCAAACCGCAATGGCGAGCTCTGTTGTCTCTGAGTCTCCTGCCTCTGTCAATGCTGGGCGATGTCGCTCATGCACAGACTGTTCCCATTGTCACGGGGCAGCAGTGGACGGCGTCCTCGGAAGCTGAAAAGAAAGCGTACCTCGTCGGCATCGCCAATCTGCTCGAGGTCGAGCGTGCCTACGCCGGCAATAGTGGGAGCAACAGCGATATTTCGCTGCGCTTTGGCAAGGGCATGCAGGGCCAGACGCTCGACAGCGTGCGCCAGGGGCTGGACAACTACTACGCCTCGAATCCTGCAATGATCCAGCACCCGGTGATTGAAACCCTCTGGTTTCAAATGGTCTTGCCCGGCCTGAACAAGAGTCAGTGAGGATGCTGATCATGAAACGCTTTGGATGGTTAGTAGGTATGGGAACCCTGGTTGCGATCGTCGGCTGCACGGATATGACTCCTCGTCAGCAGGGCACGATGAGCGGAGCGGCGATCGGAGCGGCCGGCGGCGCCGGCATTGCGGCGATCGCAGGTGGCGACGCGTTGACCGGCGCGATTATCGGCGGTGTCGCGGGTGGCGTAGCTGGCAATATACGTGGTGGCCATCAGTAAAGTTGCCGGCCGGGTTCGAAGGCCGTTCCCCTGTCACGTTGGCGCTCGCGACACCGGCAGGAGAGTGAGCGTCAATACGCAGCGGTAAGGGCAGAAACCCATGTTAGAGAACCTCGCGCGCATTCTGGACCCTGTCACGCGAACGGCTTGCCATCGCGATGTTCGCCACGGTCGGCGTTTCAGCATTCAGGATTGCGTGTCAGGCATCGTCTGAACGATCAACGCATAAAGGCCGTCAAGCTTGTCTTCGGTCTCGAGGCTCTCAAATGGATCGCGATTTGTGCCGAATGCCTCGTCGATCTCCACCCAGTCGGCTAGTGTCAGATAGCGCTGCGCGCCAGGCAGGATCACGGTCTCCTCAAGATGCTGATGATTGGCGTAGAACTCGGCATAGGCGGTCACTTCGCCACGCAGCGCGGGCAAGGCGCTGGCGCCCTCCAGTTCGTACCGCGTGAGAGAGCGTTCGAGTGCCTGGATACGCCGCTCGCCTTCCTCGTGCTGGCGCCCAAGCTCCTCGATCGTGGGGTCAAGGTCGTTCGTACGCTCGCGAAGCCGTGCGAACAGATATCGTTCTTCCTTCGTATGGTGAATCTGCTCGGGGAATTCGTGTATGTAGTAGAGCATCGCGCGCATGAGCATTGGGCCCGATGAATCGGCATTAGACGCCATGCGATCGGTCACCCGAAGCATGCCGTGAACGACGCTCCTAAGGCGCCTGTGTTCGCTCAATATGACTTGTATCGCGCTGCGTCGCGTGGCGGGTTCCATGGCAGGCTCCGTGACAGGCTCCGCCAACCGGGTGGGAATGCGAAGTTGAGGGCGCCGGGAAGGCGCCTTGTGGTCGGCCTCAAGTTGTTCACTATGTAACGGGGGCTGCAGGAAGCATTGATCTTTATCAATCTGTATGCGGCCCGCACGCCACCGCGTTCTCATTCGCCGCACACCGCGGGCGGCGATCGGCTGCTTGAGTCAGTTTGTCTAACGGAGATGGGAATAGATCTGGTTCGCAATCGACGCGGCGGCGATTACGCCACCCATCATGGCCCCCGTAACCCCGGGGCTCGTGACATCCTGTCCGGCAAGAAACAGTCGCGGAATGGGTGTGCGGACATTCAAACTCTCCGAAAGGAATCGCCGAGGGCTGACTTCGAGCCCGTAGCTTGCGCCTCGATACGCTCCCGAATAGGCCGCCAGGCTCAACGGGGTGGAGACTTCATGGAACGCCACCATCGGCGCCAGTTCAGGGAAATGGCGCGCGAACTAGGCAAGCAGACTCTGCTCGATCACCGCCTTCAATGCCGCGTATTCGCCGGGTCTGTCTTGCAGCGTGGAATGGGACCAGCGCGCGAATGGCTCCCAGTCGGTGAGCGCAACGACCTCCGCCGTGTGCCGTTGATGGCCGCGAGAAGGGCTCTCCGGATCTTTCAGCGAGGGGAAAGAGACGAATAGCACGGGAGCAGACGTGGCCTGATCTGAAATTCGCCAAACGCCATCGCTCGTCCCCCAGCTTTCGTGGAACCAGTAGTTCGATGCCGATGCCCCATGCGAGCCGATATCCCCTTCGAGCCCGAGGTACAGCGTGACGTGGCTGACCGAGGGCTGGAAAGAGCGTATTTCTTTCGCCCAGGCACTCTCCTGCAGTTCTGCCGGCAACAAGCCAACCGTATTGTGCGCACCGATATCAGAGAAGATCGCCTGGGCTTGCAATACGGTTCCATCATCGAGCACCACGCCTGTTGCCTCTCCGTCCTCGATGCGCAGCGCCTCCACTCGGGTATCGAGTTTGATCGCGCCGCCAGCCTGTTCGATGATGGGCACAAGCGTGTCGGCGAAGACTTTTGCGCCGCCCACCGGATACCATGCCCCGTTCAGGTAGTGGTTCATCACGACAGCATGTATGCCGAAGCTGGTTTTTGCAGGGTCCGTGCCGCCATGGTCTCCCTGTTGCGCGAGAAGGACGGCGCGCAGTCGCGGATCGCTCACGAGATCGGCGAGCACGCCGGCGGTGGTGCGGCCCCACCACTTGTGAATCGCGCGACTGTGCCAGAGTCCATAAATATCACCGAGCAATCCCGATAGCGCTCTGCGTGTGAAGAGGGCTCTTCCTGCATGGACGGCCTCATCGAGTGCGGCGAAAAGCGCGTCGATCTCTGTCGTGCAATCGGGGAATCGGGATTTCAGTTCACCCTCGAGCGCAGCCCTCGGGCGTGTGAACGGCACGGTGAAATTGTCGGGGAAATGGACGATATCGTAGGCGTTGCCTAGTGGCGCGAACGTCATGGCCCCGCCGGTGAGCCAGTCGAGCACGTTGCGCGCTTCGCCTTCGGGACCCATCTCGCCGAGATAATGAAGACCTACGTCCCACTGAAAGCCGTCGCGGCTGAATGACTGGGTCAGGCCGCCGGCGACGTGCTGCCGTTCCAGCACCAGGGCGGCTTTACCACATCGCGCCAGGGCGGCGGCGCAAGCCAGGCCGCCGATTCCCGAACCAATGACGATCACGTCAAAGCGATTCCAGCTTGATGACATGTTCCTCTCCGTCACGGGCCGAGGCGAGGCACGTTGCCACCCTTCAAGCCAGTATCGGAACGCTATGTCAGTTGAAGGCCGAAACAATTGATTCATATCAATTCGCGGTGGGCCCAGGGTTCGGAATCCCGCAGGAGCGCGCGCCGCGCAGGTTAATGGCTCGGCGTGTCGTGCCGAGCCGACGCTTTGTGGCGGCCCGCGCGTAACTCGATGCGGGCGAGCCAGAAGCCGGGAAGCATGGGCAGCCAGAATGTGAAACCGCGCAGTAACAGCGTGGCCGCGAGTGCCGCTTCGATCGGCACACCCAGCAGCTTCAACATGCCGACCGATGTCGCCTCGAAGGTGCCGAGCCCGACGGGAACAGGCCCGATGGTCGCCGCCATCGAGGCGACCGCGAAGCTCGCGAACGCCACCCAGAACTGCGTTGGGGCGCCGACGGCGCCAAGGGACACCCACAAGGTGCCTGCATCGAGCAGAAAGATCGCAAGTTGCAGGGCGACCATGCGCGTGAGAAGGCGTCGGTTCAGCAGGAGATCGAGCGGGACCTCGCGAAACGATTCAATCAGGCGCGAAAGATGAAGCCATTTGCCGAGCACCGCGACGCGCGGATCGCCGTTCCACCGACGCAACGCGACCAGAAAGGCAGGGACGAGCAGGAGCACCAGCAGGAATACCGCGATGCCAACGAAAAGCGTGGTGCCCGCGGCGTGATGCAGCCACAGGATCGCGGCGCTCACGAACACGACGATCAAAAAAGCGATGTCGCGCGAGAGCAGGCTCGACAACAGTGCGGTCAACGCAATTGAGCGCGGGATGCCGTGGCGCAGCAGCCCGCGAATCGCCATCAGGCTTCCGCCAAGCCCTGCACTCGGCAGCGCCTGATCGGTAAAGACCTTCACGATGCCAAGACGTACGAGCACGCGCATCGGCAACGCATTGCCGGAATCCTGAAGCGGTTGGCGCCACACGAGCGCGGCGCTCACGTAGGTTGCGACCTGGGCCGCGAAAGCGATCAACAGCCAGCCCGGGCGCGCTGCGCGCGCGAGCGCAAGACTGCGTTCGAGTGACCCGGCATGGACGACTACGAGCACCAGCACGAACAAACAAAGGAGACCGACTGCCCAGGCAGCCCGCGCGCGCGCATTTTGCCCGGGCGCAACGCCGACGAGCCTCGCCACACGTGGCGCGAGGCGCCCGTCTGTTTGCAGCGTAGCCGGTTCGCCATCTGCATGGCGCTCTGAGGGCGAGGGGCCAGCGTTCATCGAAGCCTGTGTCGGGGATGAGGCACTGACGCGATGCGTCGTGATCGCGCTTTGGCACACAGATTGTCCATACGCGCGTTCCATCGGGCTTGATTCACATCAACCTGGCGGCCGCGGCCGGCTTGGGCGGCCCCGCGCAGACCCGAAAGGACCGAGGCACGCGTAAATCACAGTGGCGCGAGTGTTTCCCACCCGAATCAGCCGTTCAGCGCGGAGACGCGGACTTCGAACGTTCTGGCGAACGACGTAAGGATCCAGTCGCGGAGCAGTTTGCTGACCAACAGCGTGAAAATGACTTGAACGGCACGAGCCGGGTTGCGGATACAGGCATCAATCTGGTCACTCTTCGCTTGCCCGACCACACACCAGAGACAGAGATGTTCACAATTGTTGGTGAGCAATCGGTAGTTTTGTTCGCCGAGGCGGGATACCGCGCGGCGAGCTACCTCGAACCCCGTGTATCGCGCGTGTGGGTGCGAAACGACCTGGACCCCGGATTTCGCCGAAAACTGCTCGATTGAAACCACCTCGACCGGGCCGCGACCAATATGGCTCGAAAGGCCGGCGTAGTGAATGACTCGGCCGCTCCCGATGTAGATGCCGTGATGCATATAGCCCGGACGCTTCGTGACGAGGTGGGCGCCGATTGCCAGATCGCGCGTGGATGCGCCGTCTGCGAAGCTGGATTGTTCGTGCTGGCTCATGACTCGCTCCCGGGCACTGCGGCGGTGTCTGACCAGTGGGCGCAGCGCCTCCGATGCTGGATTGGCTTGCCGCGTGACCACCGAACACTTCTGCACTCGCCACGCCTGAAGTATTGGTTTTGGCCCGGATGACAACAATCAGCCCCGGCTGAGATTGATGTGTGATCTGTGCGCGGTGTGTCAGAAAAGACTGACACGAGGAGGGCGAAATGCTGAGTCGATCGGGGCGCCGGTTCGCGGGGGGCGATCTTCCAGTTGATGCAGATCAGTCGCAGAAATGCGCTTCATGTCAGGCTCGCCTCAACGGCCCGCGTTGGGCCATTGGATGGAGGCGACAATGAAGACCGATTTGCAACTCAAGCATGACGTGGAAGCAGAGCTGGAATGGGAACCTGCAGTGACCGCCGCGAATATCGGGGTCGAGGTGAAGGACGGGGTTGTGACGCTCGCTGGGCATCTCGCAAGCCTTGGCGAGAAGATCGCGGCCGAACAGGCGGTGCGCCGTGTAGGCGGCGTGCGCGCCCTGGTGGTCGAATTGGATGTGCGCCTGCCGGGCGACGACGTCCGCACCGACGAGGATATCGCGCACATCGCGCGTTCCGTCTTGCGTTGGACGGCCGGACTGAGCGCGGACGCGGTCCAGGTGGAGGTCGAGCACGGTCACGTGGCGCTCAGGGGCACGGTTGACTGGCCGTGGCAGAGCCAGACCGCCGTGCGCGCGATTGCCCAGTTGCGCGGCGTCGCGGGCGTGACGGATCACATCGAAGTTCGCAATAAGGTGGCGCCGGAAAAGATCAGCCATGACATTCTGGACGCGATGCGGCGGCATGCCGACCGTGAGGCGCGGCATATTCAGGTCACTGTGCATGAGGGGACGGTCAGGTTGTCCGGCAAGGTTCACTCGTTCGCCGAACGCTGCGTGGCGCGAGGGGCGGCATGGGCTGCGCCGGGCGTGCGCGCTGTGGTGGACGATCTGACTGTGGAGTGAGGCGGCGGTTGCTGTCTTGTGTGTCTTGTGCGCGTGCCGATGAGCACGAATTTGCCGACGGCGCGCGCTAGCTAGTGCGAGACAGCGGGCGAGACGGCGCGATTTTGCGAGCGGTTGAGCGGCGAATGCCAACGGTCACAAACGGTCACAAACGGTCAACGTGGTGCGCCACTGCGCAAGCGACGTATTTCGTGCGCAGCACGGGCAAGCCCGCGGCTTGCGCGAGAAGGGCGCGGCCACGCGGATGCGCGCCAACGGCGGCGATGACGAAGAACGAACCGGGCAGTGCGAGGATGACCAGGAAGATCAGTCGCTTGTACATGATGGATCTCGCTAACGGGGCAACGAATATGAAATCAGCTTAGGCATGGAGCGAGTCTTCGGCTTGACCTGTATCAGGGGAAAACCAGCTCGCTGCGCCGCCATCGTCGCGCGCAGTCTCATTCCCGCACAGGGCCAACGTGGCAACACGGTGCAGCGGCACGGCGCACGAGCGTCGGGAAATCGAACTGGACATTCGTGCCTTGACGCGCATTCACGAGCACGACGCGAGTCTGCCTCGTTCCCGCCGCGTACGTGGTGACCTGGTACCTGCCGGCTGGCAGCGAGACATAGAGGAACGGACCGAGCGTACGCGTATTGAGTACCGAAGCCCCGGAAGGCCCGATGATCTCCACGTCCACGTCCGAGAGAAATTGGCCGCCTTGTGTCAGGAAGGTCATCCTCAGGCTGTATTGGCCTGCCACGCTGCGCATCGCGGCCGCTTCATCGCTGCCCACTCCCCCGGTGACATAGGCGACGCCGTTCTGCACGGTACGCGTCGCAGCCGCCTCTGTTTCAGCGGGAGTGCTCTGCGCCGCGCAATAGTTAGGTCCAAGGCTTGTTGCCGCGACGAGGGCGACGGTCAAGGTAATTTCACAGGCAAGTTTCACGGAACTCTCCTCGCACGGGAAGCGGCCGGGTTGGCACGGCAACCGCATCATCCCGCTCCTGGCATTGCCGGATCTGATGTAAATCAAGCTATGCCGATGCCACGCGATCGGATGTCTCTTGATGCAAATCAATCGTGTGATGTGGCTCGCTCCGAAGATGTGCGTCAGGCAACGCGATGTGGTGCGGGATATTCCGCGGGTCAGGAGGCGGAGCATGTACGAGAAGATTCTGGTTGCATTCGATGGTAGTGAGACTTCGAAGCTGGCCCTCGCCGAGGCGCTGCGCATGGCGCAACTGACCGGCGCCCGGCTTTGCGTCGCGCACGTGATCGACGTCGTTGCGCCGTTCGGCATGGGGCTAACCTACGTTCCGGTCGAGCTGCTCGCGTCGTATCGCGAAGAGGCCAAAGGGCGGCTCGCAGCGGCACGCTCCGAAGCGAAGGCGGCGGGTGTGGACTGCGAGACGCAACTCGAGGAAGTGGGCGGCGTCACGCAAAGCGTTGCGGACTGTCTGCAAGCCTGTGCGTCGCGTTTTGGCGCGCAGCTCGTGGTGCTAGGCACGCATGGCCGGCGCGGCGTCAGGCGCGCCTTCCTCGGCAGCGTGGCCGAGGAGTTCGTGCGCAATGCGCCGTGCCCCGTGCTGCTCGTGCGCGGCGAGCCCGCGTGAGCCGCGGCGGCCCGCATTCGTTGTGTCGATGTCTTCCCATCTCTACGCGGAGCAACTCATGGAATGCGCTTCCTCGTCCGTTGTCTCGCTCGCACAGGTCACGCGCGCCGATCTTGCACGCGTGGGCGGCAAGAATGCCTCGCTCGGCGAGTTGATCGCGAAACTCACGCCGCACGGGGTCAAGGTGCCCCCCGGCTTCGCCACCACGGCGCAGGCCTATCGCGACTTTATCGAAGCAAACGGTCTCGCCGACGTCATTGCCAATGCGCTCGACGATCTCGCCGCTCACCGCCGCACGCTAGAGGAAACGGGTGCGCTGATCCGCGCGGCATTCCTGCGAGGCGTCTGGCCTGCTGCGATCGCTCAGGGCGTCCGTGTCGCATACGCGGACCTTTGCCGCCAGACCGGCAACGAGAGACTCAGCGTTGCCGTGCGCTCGAGCGCGACGGCCGAAGACCTGCCAGAGGCCAGCTTCGCGGGCCAGTTTGAAACGTTTTTGAACGTGTGCGGTGCCGACGCGGTGCTCGACGCCTGCCAGCGCTGCTACGCGTCGCTCTATACCGACCGGGCGATCAGCTATCGCCAGGCCAAGGGCTTCGACGCGCTTGAGGTCTCAGTCTCGGTTGGCGTGCAGCAGATGGTGCGCGCCGATCTGGGCGGCGCGGGCGTGATGTTTTCGATCGATACCGAAACCGGGTTCGACCGCGTCGTGCTGATCAACGCGGCCTGGGGGCTGGGTGAGAACGTGGTGCAAGGCATCGTCGACCCCGACGAGTATGAGGTCTTCAAGCCGTTGCTGGACGATCCTGCGTTGATGCCCATTGTCGGCAAGACGTGCGGCGCGAAGACGCTCAAGATGACCTGCACGCGTAGCCGGATGCAGCCGACGAAGAATGTGCGGACCTCGCGCGCGGAGCGCACGGCGTACGTGCTGAGTGACGACGAAATCCTCCATCTGTCGCGCTGGGCATGCCTGATCGAAGCGCATTATGGCTGCCCAATGGACATGGAGTGGGCAAAAGACGGCATCACCGGGGAAATATTCATCGTGCAGGCGCGTCCGGAAACCGTGCAGTCGCGCCGCGATGCCGGGGCGCTCAAAACGTGGCGCATTGGCAAGACCGGGCCGAAGCTGCTCTCGGGCGTGAGTGTTGGGGAAGCCATCGGCGCGGGCCAGGTCTGCGTGATCGAGCAGCCCCGCGACATGGCGCGCTTCGTCGACGGCGCGGTATTGGTCGCGCAAACGACCGACCCCGACTGGGTACCGATCATGCGGCGCGCTTCGGCGATCGTCACGGATCACGGCGGCCGTACCTCGCACGCGGCGATCGTGAGCCGGGAGCTCGGCCTGCCGGCGATCGTTGGAACCGGCAACGCGACACGCGTGCTGCGCAACCGTCAGGCGGTCACGGTGAGTTGCGCGCAGGGCGAGGAAGGCATGGTGTATGAGGGCATCGCGGAGTTTCACGCTGACGAGATTGACTTCTCGAACCTGCCGCCTACGCGCACCGGCATCATGCTCAATCTCGCGAATCCGGCGGCGGCGTTTCGCTGGTGGCGTATCCCGGCCGATGGGGTAGGGCTCGCCAGAATGGAGTTCGTGATCAGCAACCAGATCCGCGTGCATCCCATGGCGCTCGTCCACTTCGACAAGCTGAAGGACGAACCGGCGAAGCGCACTATCCGCGATCTGACCGCGGGTTATGAGGACCGCACGGAGTACTTCGTCGAGAATCTCTCGCGCGCACTGGGGCGCATTGCGGCCGCGCAATATCCGCGACCCGTCATCGTGCGCATGAGCGACTTCAAGACCAACGAATACGCAAATCTCGTGGGCGGCGCCCAGTTCGAGCCGAAGGAAGCGAATCCGATGCTCGGCTTTCGTGGGGCCTCGCGCTACTACTCGCCTTTGTATCGCGAAGGTTTCGCCCTCGAATGCCGCGCGATCCGCCGCCTGCGCGAGGCGATGGGATTCACCAATGTCGTCGTGATGATTCCGTTCTGCCGTACGCCCGAGGAAGCCGACCGCGTGCTGGCGGTGATGAGGGAGAACGGCCTCGAGCGCGGGGACCAAGGTCTGGAGATCTATGTGATGTGTGAGATTCCGTCGAATGTCGTGCTTGCGCGCCAGTTTGCGCAGCGCTTCGACGGCTTTTCGATCGGCAGCAACGATCTTACGCAACTCACACTGGGTGTGGATCGCGACTCGGCGCAGCTCTCCGGGCTCTTCGACGAGCAAAGCGAAGCGGTCAAATGGATGGTGCGCAGGGTGATCGCCGAGGCGCATCACGCCGGCGCGAAAGTCGGCTTATGCGGCGAGGCTCCCGCGCATCATCCCGAGTTCGCCGCTTTCCTCGTTGAGTGCGGCATCGACTCGATTTCGGTGAGCCCCGACAGTTTCGTTGCTGTCAAGCGGCGCGTCGCGGACAGCGAGCCGGCGCTCGATGCAGATGCTGGCATGCCTGTGACCCTGGCGGAGCGCTTGCCGTTGTGACCTGCGCATGCTGAATCGTGTCGGGTGTCGGCGTTTCCCACGTTCTCGTGGTGCGCAGCGGCTGTCACATCGATCGCGGCGTAAGACGGATAGCCGTCTTGCGCCGCGCGAAGCTCCAGTTCAACGTGTCGTCATGGCGTCACTGCCTGTCAGGCTGTGAGCGGCCAACGGTGGTTCCACGGGCGCGGCCTGAGCCCCTGCATCAGGCTCGCCGCATTTCGCGAGGAGCGCCGAGCGGGTACGCTCACGCAAGCTGACCATCGCGCGGAAATCGCTTCCCTGTGCGTAGATCGGGTCCAGCATTTCGATCTCGATTTCGCCGCGCTCCGGTATCCAGCTTCCATCGCGCAGCGCAGCGCGTGTGCCGCGCAGGGCGACGGGCAGAACCGGACGGCCTGCCAGGACAGCCGCGCGAAACGCGCCCAATCTGAACGTCCGCAACCCGGCGGCGGCGACGAATGTCCCTTCCGGGAAGAACAGCAGCGTTTCGCCGGCGCGGGCGCATTCGACCAGCTTCGCTTCGTCGGCCAGGCTCTGGCCGTAGTCCTCGCGCGCGACGAAACGGGTGCCCAGCGCGCGCAGCAGGCCGCCGACAAACGGGCGCCGTGCGAGGTCCCGCTTCGCGACGAAATGCACTGGCTCAGGCAGCATGGCCAGCAGCACGACCACGTCGAGATAGCTCGTGTGATTGGTGGCCAGTACGGGATGCGTTGCCGCGTCGAGATGTTCGGCGCCACGCAGCGTCGTGCGCAGGCCGACCGCGCGCAGTACCATCCGGCACGCGCGAGCGGCCGTGCGCCAGCGGCGCGCGGGCTTGCGATCGAGCGTGACCAGTAGCCAGACCGCCGAAAACGCGAGTCCGACGATCGACCAGCACCAGGTTCCGCGGACAGCGCGCCGTAGCCACGCGCCGACCGCATGCACGAACGGAACTGCGTTGGCGGCGGCGAGAGCGAATGTCCGACGCCACGGCGAGAGCGCACGCGTCGGCTGCTCAGGGGCACCGCCTTGGCGCAGGCGCTCGATTGTCGCGGCGCGACGGATCTTGCCACCCGGCGTTCTCAGAATGCTTTGTGGTGCAACGAGCAAGACCCGCTCGGCGGGCGCGCCGCACAGGCGCCTCGCGACAGCGTTGACTCGGGCCTGAAGGTCAGCGCGCCCGGCGGCCTCGTTCATCGACGTTTCGACGATCAGGACGAGGCGCTCGGTGCCTGCCAGGGGATCCGGCTCGCCGCAGGCCGCCACGCCGCCTGGTTCGACTCCGCTCAGCTGCCCGAGCGCATGTTCCAGCTCATCGGGGAAGATGTGGCGGCCGGCGCGAATGATGAGATCCTTCGTCCGCCCCGTCACAAACAGCTCGCCATCGGCGAGATAGCCTAGATCCCCACTGTCGAGCCAGCTATTGTGCGCGAGACGTGCCGTTTGCCCGGGATTACGGTAGTAGCCCGTCGTCGCGCTTGCGCCGCGAAACTCGATATGCCCGATACGGCGCTCGGCGAGCGGCTGCCGGTTGTCGTCCACGATGCGCAGCCCGGTATCCGCGAGCGGATAGCCGCACGCGACAAGCGCAAGCTGCCCGTCTTGTGCGCCCGCCGTTATGGCTTCACCGCACATGCTGAGCGCCTCGCGCTGCACGAGGTCGACGCGCAGGCCACGCGACGGCGCAGGGAACGTGACGGCGAGCGTGTTTTCGGCGAGCCCGTAGACCGGCGTGATGGCGCGCGCGTCGAACCCGAACGGGGCGAAGCGCTCGGCGAACGCCCGAAGCGTGTCGGGATTCACCGGCTCGGAGCCGCAGAACGCAAATCTCAATGACCCAAGATCGAGCCCGGCGAGCTGGCGCTCGGGCACGCGCCGCGCACACCACTCGTACGCGAAGTTAGGCGCAGCGGTGATCGTCGCACGGTATTGCGAGATCGCTTCCAGCCAGGTCGCGGGACGCGCGAGGAACGCAAGCGGCGACATGGCGACGAGCGGAAAGCCGAAGTAGAGCGGGGCGAGCCACGCGCCGATGAGTCCCATGTCGTGATAAAGGGGCAGCCAGCTCACCAGTTTGTCGCCGGGCTGCACATGCATGCGCTCGCCCATCGCGCGGATGTTTGAAAGCAGGTTCGCATGGCTCAGCATCACGCCCTTTGGCTCACCTGTGCTGCCGGAGGTGTACTGGAGCAATGCGAGGTCGTGCGGTGCGGTTCTGACGAATGGCGCGGGCTCGTCACTTTCAGCCGGGGACGGGACAAGCGCCGCGCTGGTGACGAGTTGACGCAGCGTCGGCACGTTCAACCTGAGGATTTGTGCCACTGTGCCCAGCGATGCCGAAGCGATCAGCGCCGAGACTTGCGCATTGGCAAGGATCAAAGCGTAGCGTTCGACGTGTTCCTCGACCTGCGCGAGGCTCGTGGGCGGATAGATGGGCACCGGCACGGCCCCGCAGAGGATCAGCGCAGCGAAGACAACGAAATAGTCGGCGCCGGTTGGCAGCATGAGCGCGACTCGCGCGCCGGGATCGACGCCGAGCGCGCGCAGGGCATTGGCCGCGTGCGAGGCACGCCGAAAGATCGCGCCATAGGAGAGCACCGTAGAAGCGCCGTTCTCGATCAGCGTGAGATGCAGCCGGTCAGGGTGGCGGAGCGCGTGCCAGCGAAGCACGTCGGCCATCGTCTGGGCCTGCTCGGGCACCGCCAGCGTGGGTTCGTCTCGCACTTCGGCCTGCGCCTGGAAATGCGGCGCAGCCGCATGCGGCACGCACTGGGCGCCTTGTTCGATCGCCTTGAGCAGGTCGGCGGGCGTGTCGGCCGCAAACGCGTCGGGCGGCAGGCGCACGGCGAAGGTTTGTTCGATCCTCTCTGCGAGTTCGGCGCGCGCGAGGCTGTCGAAGCCAAGATCCCGTTCCAGCTGCGTCGTCATCGAAACGCGCGCCGGGTGCCGCGCTTCACCATGCAGCTCCGCGGCGAGCGTATCGACAAGACGCAGAAGGCGCACCGCGAGGGTGTCGTCGGGGAGTGTGTTCATGGGGCCGTTGGGGAGGGATTGTCTACCGGGATACCCAGTACATCCCGTCGCGGACGTACAGGCGCTTCACGGCCGCCCACGCAATCCGGCGGGCGGCTTCCTCCCGGCGCGGGTCCAGGGCGTGGTCGGCATAGGCGCGATTGAATGCGGCCCGGAAGATGTCCTGGGCATGCAGCGGCAAATGATTGCGTACGCCCAGAGGCAAGTCGCTATTGGTCGGATAAGGCATGGTGGTGAGGCGCGGGTCGCGCGCATGTCAATCGGAGCAATTCAAAGGCTCGCGCGCCCGGGCACGTCTGCTTCTGATTCAAATCAAGAGAAGCCGGATCCTGTCTGCGCACCTGCGCCGCTAACCCGCCCCCAAAAACTTCTGATGCAGGTCAATTGCGCGCGAAGCGCCCCCATTAGATTGGAGGAGGAACCCGGGGCGCCGTGCCATGCCACGAGCGGTAGATCAGGCAACGGTGCTCAATCGACCAGGAGATCGACATGAAAGACACCCCTCAGAGCACGCAGTTTGCGCCAATGTGCATGATGAGCGCGGGCACGCGCATGGTGGAGCTGGGTCTGGAGGAGCTACAGGCCGCGCTGGGGCTGCAGGCGAAGTGCGTGGAGCGCGACCGTGTGGCCGCGCAACGCGCCTGCGAGGCCCTTCTGGATGCCCGCACGTACGAATCGGGGGCGTTCGTGCAGACGTGGCAAACCTTGATGCGCGAGTACTTCGCGGCCAGCACGGCGCTATGCGAGCAAGGTCAGGATCTGACTGCGCGAAGCCAGGCGGCATACGGGGCCTTGATGCGAGAACTAACGGTCGACTTCGAAAAAGCGTGCGTGCGTGCGCAGGCCTCGCATCCGGCAGCCGCCCTGCCGCCGGCGGCCGACTGGATGACGTATCTCGGCCAGTTCGTGGGCTTGCGCCCGAACGGCGAGGCAATACCGGCGAAACCCGCAGGCGGCTCCGCCTCAGCGAGTGCCTGATCATCAGGAGACCGATTCGATAGACGACGCCCGCGCGAGCGCACCATGAAATCCGATACGCAACTGAAGCAGGACGTGCTGGATGAACTGACGTTCGACTCCGCGCTCGACGCATCGCGCATCCGTGCCGAAGTGGCGAACGGCGTCGTGACGCTTATGGGATCGGCTCCGTCGCTTGCCCAGACACATGCCGCCGAACGCGCCGCATGGCGCGTGAGCGGCGTGCGTTCCGTTGTCGCGCGTACACGGGTCGACGTGCCGGTTACCGACCCGCCCGGCGACGAAGAGATCGCGGATATGGCGCGCGCCGTCCTGCACTGGACGGCAGGGGTGCCGCAACGGGCCGTGGAAGTCGAGGCGGTGAATGGTCATCTTTTCTTGCGGGGCGCTGTCGAATGGGAGTGGCAGCGCGAGCTTGCGATCCGCTCGCTCGTGCGCTTGCGTGGCGTGACGGGGATCACGAGCCGTGTGGCGGCGCACCGGCGTATGGACGCCCGCAAGATCAGCGAGCGTATCGGTCGGGCGCTGCTGTACTACGCCGAGGACGAAGCCACTCGCATCCATGTCGAGCTGAGCGACGGCGTGGTGACGCTCAAGGGTACTGTTGCCTCGGAAGCCGAACGTGCCGTGGCGCGCGGTGCGGCGTGGGCACAGCCTGGCGTGAGCGCGGTCATCGACGAACTCGTGCTCGCATGATGCCGCGGAGAAGCCCTGTGCCCAACAACCATCCCTCGAACGAGACTGCGGCATCTGCCCTGCACGCCGTCGGGCGCGTGAGCGCGTTGCGCGGCGCGGTGCTGGACGTCATGTTCGAAGCTGGGCCGCTGCCACCTGTCGAAGACGCGCTGTCGATCATTCGCGACGACGGCACTCGCGTCACCGCGGAAGTGGAGGCGCATCTCGGCGCCACCGTGCTGCGCGCGCTCGCCTTGCAGTCCACGGCGGGGTTGCGCCGCGGCGCGCGCGTCGAAGCGCACGGCGGCCCGCTCGAGGTTCCCGTGGGCGACGCGGTGCTCGGCCGGCTGCTCGACGTGGGCGGCACGGTGCACGACGGCGGCGCGCCGCTCGATGCAGGCGTTTTGCGCCGCCCCATTCACCGCGCGCCGCCGCCGATGGCGGCGCTGCGCGGTTCCACTGAGATCTTCACGACCGGCATCAAGGTGATCGATCTGCTCGCGCCGCTCGCGCAGGGCGGCAAGGCCGCGATGTTCGGCGGCGCGGGCGTCGGCAAGACCGTGCTGTTGATGGAGTTGATACATGCGATGGTCGAGCGCTACCAGGGCATCTCGGTGTTCGCGGGGGTCGGCGAGCGTTCGCGCGAGGGCCACGAGATGCTCTCGGATATGCGCGGATCGGACGTCCTCGAACGTACGGTGCTGGTGTATGGCCAGATGAACGAGCCACCGGGGGCGCGCTGGCGCGTGCCGCTCACGGCGCTCACGATCGCGGAGTACTTTCGCGACGAGAAGCGCCAGAACGTGCTGCTGATGATCGACAACGTGTTTCGCTTCGTGCAGGCGGGGGCGGAGGTGTCGGCGTCGCTCGGGCGCATGCCGTCGCGGGTCGGTTATCAGCCGACGCTCGCGAGCGAAGTGGCCGCGCTGCAGGAGCGCATCGTCTCGGTGGGCGATGCGGCGGTGACGGCCGTTGAGGCTGTCTACGTGCCTGCCGACGATTTCACCGATCCCGCCGTGACGACGATCGCGGCGCACGTGGACAGCATGGTCGTACTCTCGCGCGCCATGGCGGCGGAGGGCATGTATCCGGCCATTGACCCGATCGCGTCGTCGTCGGTACTGCTCGATCCACTCGTGGTGGGCGCGGAGCACGCGGCGGTTGCGATCGAAGTGCGACGGCTCATCGAGCACCATCGCGAACTGCAGGACGTGATCGCGCTGCTCGGTGTCGAGGAACTGGGCGCCGAAGACCGTCTGCTCGTGCAGCGCGCGCGTCGTTTGCAGCGCTTTCTCACGCAGCCGTTCGCGGTCACGGAAGCATTCTCGGGACAGCCGGGCCGCTCGGTCTCGATCGCCGACACGCTGGCGGGCTGCAAGGCAATACTCGCCGGCGAGTGCGACGACTGGCAGGAGCGATCGTTCTTCATGGTCGGCACGCTCGACGAAGCGCGCGAGAAAGAGCGCGTTTCGGCAACAGCGGCAACTGCGCCCGCACTCACATAGGGGCAAGCATATGGCCGCGTTACTCGACCTGACGATCGCCACGCCGCTGGACATGGTGGTCAATCATGCGGCCGCCGGCTCGTTGCGCGCCGAGGACGAGAGCGGCTCGTTCGGCATACGTCCGGCACACGCGGACTTCATCACGATGCTCGTGCCTTCGGTGGTGCGCTGGATTGGGCCGGACGGCACGCGGCGCTACTGCGCAGTTGACGGCGGCCTCTTGACGGTATCCGGCGGACGCACGGTGGCCGTTGCGTGCCGCGAGGCGATCGTCGGCGATTCGCTCGAGCGCCTCGAGCGCGAGGTAGCCCGTGTGCGCGCGGCGCAGGTCGACGCCGAGCGGCGCATGCGCGTGGAGACTGTGCGCCTGCATGCCCAGGCGGTGCGGCAGATGCTGCGTTATCTGCGCGGCCCAGCGATGCCGGACGGACAGGAGATTACAGCGCCGCAGGAGCGAGGGCGATGAGCGATCCGTCAGGGGAGCACAACCACATGGCGCGGGCCGCACGCGACGCCGCGCAGCGCGAGGCGCGTGGCCGCGCGCAACCCGAGCCGTCGCTCGGCAGTCGGCTCGGGCAGATCGGCATTCTCGGCTGGACGATCGTGTTGCCGACGCTGGCGGGGCTCGCGATCGGCCACATGCTCGACCGGTTTTTCGGTACGCGCGTGTTCTTCTCGGCGCCGCTGCTCATGCTTGGCGCGGCGGCGGGTCTTTGGTTCGCATGGAAATGGATGCATCGACAGGAGCGGGGTCACCAGAATGACTGAGCACTCGACGATCTGGGCATGCGCGGCGGCTCTTACCGCGGGAAGTGCGGCCGGGGCGGCGCACTTCGCCGCGCTGCGCTGGAATGCGCGCTATTTTGCGGTGGGCCGCCTGGGTGTTGCGCTCGGCGCACAGGCCGTGCGCTGCGTGCTGACCGCGTTGCTCCTGTTCGCACTCGCGCGCGCGGGCATTCCGGCGCTGCTCACAGGTATGGCCGGCCTGCTGCTCGCTCGCCATGTCGTGCTGCGCCAGGCGGTGCGGACATGATGAAAGCCTCGCCGCTCGCCACCACACCGCTCTGGCACATTGGCGCGCTCTCGATCACGGCGCCGGTCGTGGTCACGTGGGCCATCATGGCCTGCATGGCCGCCGTCGCGGTCCTGCTCACGCGGCGGCTCGCGCTTGCGCCTTCGAAGACGCAGACCGTGCTGGAACTGCTCGTCACGACACTCGACGCCCAGATTCGCGACACGATCGAAGGCGACCCCGCTCCCTACCGCGCGCTGATCGGCACGCTATTCGTGTTCGTGCTGGCGGCGAACTGGTCGTCGCTGTTGCCGGGTATCGAGCCACCGACCGCGCATCTCGAAACCGACGTCGCACTCGCGCTGATCGTGCTTGCAGCGACCGTCTTTCACGGCTTGCGCACGCGCGGGCTGCGCGGCTATCTGGCGACCTTCGCCGAGCCGACGTGGGTCATGATCCCGCTGAACGTCGTCGAGCAACTCACGCGCACCTTTTCGCTCGTCGTGCGCCTCTTCGGCAACGTGATGAGCGGTGTGTTCGTGGTCGGCATCGTGCTCTCGCTCGCGGGGTTGCTCGTGCCCATTCCGCTGATGGCGCTCGACCTCCTCACCGGCGCCGTGCAGGCCTACATATTCGCGGTGCTGGCGATGGTGTTCGTCGGCGCCGCGGCGGCCGGCGAGCGCTCGGGTTCCGGACATCGCGCACAGGAAAAGCCATGAATCTCATCGAAATCGTCAGCATTGCGGCCGCCGCGCTCGCGGTGTCGTTCGGCGCCATTGGCCCCGCGCTTGCCGAAGGCCGCGCCGTTGCCGCCGCCATGGACGCCATCGCTCGGCAGCCCGATTCCGCGGGCACCGTCTCGCGCACGCTGTTCGTCGGCCTCGCGATGATCGAAACCATGGCGATCTACTGCCTCGTGCTGGCGCTTCTGCTGCTGTTCGCCAATCCGTTCGTCAAGTAGCGGGGCAGCACCATGCACATCGACTGGTCGACGCTCGCGCTGCAGACGATCAATGCCCTCGTGCTGGTCTGGCTGCTCGCGCGATTCTTGTTCCGCCCGGTGGCGGATATCGTTGCAGCGCGTCAGAAAGCGGCGCAGGCGCTGCTTGCGGATGCGGAGGCAAACCGCCGGGCAGCGCAGGCCGAGCACGCCGCCGCACGTGACGAAACCACGCGGCTCGCGGCCTCGCGTGACGCGGCGCTTCGGGCCGCGCAAGCGGACGCCGAAACGCACAAGGCGGCCCTGCTCGTGCAGGCGCGGGCCGAAGCCGCGCAACTGCGCGCGCAAGCTGAGAGCGAAATCGAACGCGGGCGCGCTGCGCAGGCGCGCGACATCGAGGACGACGCCGTACGGCTTGCCGTCGAGATTGCGGGCCGTCTTCTCGATCGCATGCCACCGGAGGCGCGCGTGCAGGGCTTCATTGGCGCGACCGCCGAGGCCCTGGCGACACTGTCGCCCGAAACGCGCGCCGAATTTGGCGCCCAGGGCGAGCCGCTTGCGCTGGCTGCGCCGCGCGCGCTGAGCGCCGCCGAACAGCAAGCCTGCGAGGCAGCTTTCGGCGCGGTGCTCGGGCGCGACGTCACGCTGCGCGTGCGCGCTGATCCCACGCTGATTGCCGGGCTCGAACTCACGGGCGCGCACGCGGCGGTGCGCAACCATCTGCGACACGATCTCGACGCCATTCGCGAGACATTGCTGGAGCAGGGTGGTGTGCGCGGCTGAGTCCGGCGCGCGGAACTGGCTAGCGCGAGCGCAAGACGCGCTCGCTCGCGTGCACATCGCGGCCGAGGCGCAGACCAACGGCAGCGTGGCGAGCGTGGCCGACGGCGTTGCACGCGTCGCGGGGCTCGCCGATGTCGCACTCGACGAAACGGTGCGCTTCGCGAGCGGCGCGACAGGCTATGTGCGCACACTCGATGCGGATCTGGCGCATGTGGTGCTGCTCGACGGCGCGACAGGTGTGGAGGCCGGCGAGCGAGTGGAGCGTACCGGCGCCGTGCTTCAGGTGCCGGTGGGCGAGGCGCTGCTCGGGCGCGTGATCGATCCGCTTGGGCGGCCGCTCGACGGCGGCGAGCCGCTCGCCGCCGAGGCGTGGCTGCCGGTGGAACGCCCCGCGCCCGCCATCGTCGAGCGGGCCGCTGTGAGCGAGCCGCTGGAAACCGGCGTGCTGATCGTCGATGCGTTGTTCGCGATCGGGCGCGGTCAGCGCGAGCTTATTATCGGCGACCGAGCCACTGGCAAGACGTCGCTTGCCGTCGACGCGATCGTCAACCAGCGCGCGAGCGACGTGATCTGCGTGTACGTCGCCGTGGGTCAGCGCGCCACGGCCGTGCAGCGCGTGATCGACGCCGTGCGTGCGCGCGGCACGCCGCAGCGGTGCGTGTTCGTGGTGGCACCTTCTTCGGCTTCGCCTGGCATGCAATGGATCGCGCCGTTCGCAGGGTTTTCGGTCGCCGAGTATTTTCGCGACCGTGGCGAGCACGCGTTGGTCGTCATCGACGATCTTTCGAAGCACGCGGCGACACACCGCGAACTGGCGCTGCTCACCGGCGAGCCGCCTGGGCGTGAGGCCTACCCCGGCGACATCTTCTATCTGCATGCAAGGCTGCTGGAGCGTGCGGCGAGATTGAACTCCGAACTGGGCGGCGGCTCGCTCACCGCGCTGCCGATTGCCGAGACCGACGCGGGCAATCTCTCGGCGTACATTCCGACGAACCTGATTTCGATTACCGATGGCCAGCTCGTGATGGATGCGGCGCTGTTCGCGTCGAACCAGCGCCCTGCGGTCAACGTGGGATTGAGCGTGAGCCGCGTGGGCGGCAAGGCGCAAGTGAGCGCACTGCGGCAGGTGGCGGGGCAGCTGAGGATCGACTACGCGCAGTTTCTCGAGCTGGAGGTGTTCGCGCGCTTTGGCGGTCTCACGGACGCGCGTGTGAGTGCGCAGATTGCGCGCGGCGAGCGCATTCGCGCGTTGTTCGCGCAGCCGCGCTTCAACCCGCTTGGCACTGCCGGGCAGGTCGCGCTGCTCGGAGCGCTCGCCGATGGCGAGTTCGATGCGCTGCCCGTGAGCGCCGTTGCAAAGATCCGCGAGCGTCTTGTAGTTGACGATTCGGATGGCGAATCATCCCAAAACGTTGCCGCGTTGCGTGAACGGGTGCGTGAATGCATCGCGGGCATTGCAGGCGACGAAGCAAGCGCGGGCCGAATCGCGCCTGGCGAAGAGGCGATATGAGCGGCAAGCTCGGCGAGGTCGAAGCCCGGATCGGCGCGACCCATCAGCTCGAAGCCGTGGTCGGCGCCATGCGCGGGATTGCCGCGGCGCGCTCGCGCGACGCGCACGCACGGCTCGCCGGTATCCGCGCTTGCGCTGCAGCGGCGGGTGCAGCGATTGGGGACGTCCTTGCGTTTGACCCATCGAGCGCGTTGCCAGGCGCCGCGAACACGGGCGACGGCACCGAGGTGCGCATCGTCATCGGTGCGGAGCAGGGCTTCGTCGGCGGCCTCAACGACCGGATAGCGGATGAAGCCCTGCTCCGCCATCGCGAACGCGTCAGTCACTGGCTGCTGGTCGGCACCCGGCTCGTGAGCGCCTGCGCGGAGCGTGGTCTCGCGCAGGCCTGGTCGGCGCCGATGGCCGCGCATCCGGCAGCCGTTCCCCATCTCGCGGCCCGCGTGTCCGATGCGCTTTACGCCCGGCTTGCCGATGGCGAGCGCGCGACATGCGTCACGCTCACGCACGCACTGCCTGGCGAGTCGCGCGTGCACGTCGTGCAGCGCACACTCATTCCGTTCGATTTCGCGCGCTTTCACGTCACGCCGCGTGCGTTGCCGCCGCTCGTCAACGTGGCGCCCGCGCGGATTCTTGCGAGGCTCGTCGGACTTTATGTGTCGTTCGAACTGTGCGAGGCGCTGATGCTCGCGTTCGCGGCCGAGAACGAGGCACGCGTACGCGCCATGCTTGCTGCGCGCACGAACGTGCAAGCGCGGCTCACCAGCCTTTCGCAACAGTATCGTGCGATGCGTCAGGACGAGATCACCGCGGAAATCGTCGAACTGACCACCGGACGCAAGGCGGCGCGGCGCGCAATGGATTGATCGATATCAGCCGCGCGGCGTCGCGCCGAGCGATGCTTGAGGCGGAGCAACCGGTCGGAAAGCTCGAGAGGAGGTCGCAATGAAATCCGATGAAGCACTGAGAGACGAGGTGGCACGCGAACTCGCGTGGGACCCCGAGGTGGATATCTCGCGCATCGATGTCAGCGTACAGGACCGTATCGTGACGTTGTCGGGCACGGTGCCCGGTTACGCGCAAAAAATGGCCGTCCGGCGAGCTGTCGAGCGGGTGGCGGGTTGCCGCGCGATCGTCTTCGAGCTTACGGTTGCGCCGCCGCCGAAGCTTCAGCATTCGGATATCGATCTCGCCGAAGCCATCGTGGTCGCACTGCGCTGGCAGGCGGGTCTTGCCGAAAGCCAGGTTCACATAGAGGTGGATCGCGGATGCGTGACGCTCGTGGGCGAAGTGGACTGGGGCTATCAGCGCAATCTGGCCGAGAAGGTCGTTAGCCGAATGCGCGGCGTGATGGGCGTGGTCAACCGGATCTCAGTGCGCAACAGCGACGCCGTGGCCGATGTTGCGGGGCACATCTCGGCGGCGCTCGCGCGCCGCGCACAGCGGGAGTTCGCCGGCATTCATGTCACGGTCGAAGACGGCGTGGCGACGCTCAGCGGCAAGGTGTCTTCGCTGCGCGACCGTCGCGCCGCATGTGGCGCTGCCTGGGCGACGCGTGGCGTGCGGCGCGTAGTGGACGAACTGGTCGTCGAGTGAACTGGAGCGCGCGCGCGGCGATCCTCGCATGGTTGACGTGTGTCAATCGGATGGCGGCGGGCGCGCGCAGGATGAACCTGTTCGTGCTGCGGTTTTTTTAGAAGGAGCTACCGCCATGCAGAAACACCTGATCGTGGTCGCGCACCCGGTGGAAGACAGCTTCACGATGAACGTGACGCGTGACTATGTTGGCGAACTGGTCCGCATTGGCCATGACGTGCGCGTTCATGACCTGTACCGGATGGGGTTCGATCCCGTGCTCTCCGCCGAGGAGCTGACCGAGGGAAGCGATGTGCGGGTTCGCATGGCCGACGTCGTGATCGCGCAGAAAGACGTGCTCGCGGCAGACGTCGTGACGGTCGTCTATCCGCTCTGGTGGATGGCGATGCCCGCGATGATGAAGGGCTATATCGACCGCGTGTTCAGCCGCGGCTTCGCGTACGAGACCCAGCCGGACGGCGTGCACGGCTTGCTGTCGGGACGCCGTGCCGTCGTGGTGACGGTCTCGGCCGCGCCGCTGGCCTCGTTCGTGGCGGACGGCCGGTGGCAGGCGATGCAGCTGTTGCAGGATACGCATGTTTTTCGTGCGTACGGTTTCGACGTGATCGGACACCTGCACTTCGACGAAGTCGGGCCGGCAATGCCTCCCGCTACGGCCTCCGCCAACCTCGCGCGGGTGCGTGAATTTGTGCGCGGGCATTTCGCTTCGGTACCGGCGTAGTGAAACCGCAGCGGCAAGCAATCAGGAGTCGAATGCAATGAAATCAGATATGGAATTGAAGCGTGAAGTCGAGATTGAGATCGCGTGCGATCGGTCTATCCAACCGGCGACGATCGGCGTGGAGGTCTCGAATGGCCTGGTGACGCTGTCGGGCCATCCGGCGAGCTACGCGGCGAAGCTCGCCGCGCAACGGGCGGCCGCCCGGGTTGCGGGTGTGCGCGGCATCGTCGTGGAGATGGAAGTGCGCCTGCCTCGGCACGACGAACGCAGCGATGAAGAGATCGCCGGCACGGCGCGCTCGATCCTCGAATGGACCGTTGGCCTGAACAATCAGGATGTTCAATTGGAGGTCGAAAAGGGTTGTGTCACGTTGCTCGGCGAGTGTGACTGGGGGTACCAGAGCCATGCCGCGCAGCAAGCGATCGCACATTTGCGCGGTGTGAGGGCCGTGAACGACAAAATACGCATCCGCGGCGAAACGTCGGCAGAAGACATCGCACGGGGGATTCGCGCCGCGATCAGTCGGCACGGGGAGCGGGAGGCGAAACATGTCGAGATCAAGATCGATGGCAGTACGGTCACCTTGAGCGGCAAAGTCGCCTCGCACGCGGAGCGCAAGCTCGTCTACGGAGCGGCCAAAGCCACGCCGGGCGTGCATACGATCGTTGACCTCCTGAACGTCGAATGAACGAGGAAACACTCGCATGGAACGCTTCTTCCGCCGATTCGAGCGCCTCGCGTTCGGCGTGGTAACGGCCGCGGCCGTCGTCTGTACCGCCGTTCTTCTGGTCCACCGGTTCGGCGACGCGCTGGTGCGGGACTTCGAGCCCTTGCACGCGACGAGCGCGGACGGCCCGTTCGCGCTCGTGTGTAAAGAGGGGCGTCACGCTGGCTCGTGCGAACAGTTGCTTGCCGTATGGACGGAGGTGCAATGAACGCCGCCACGCTGTGTACACGTGAAGTCGCCACCTGCGACCCGCACACCTCCATCGTCGAAGCCGCGGCGAGAATGCGCGCGCTGCACGCGGGCGATCTGGTCGTCGTGCGAGATGACGGGGGCGTGCGCGTGCCGCTTGGTGTGCTGACCGATCGGGACATCGTGCTGGCGGTGGTGAGCCCTGACGCGGCCGCGGACAAGCTGTACGCCGGCGACGTGATGTCGACGCCTGCGCTGGTCGCCGATGACGGCGACGATATCTGGCTGCTCGCCAGGCGAATGCGCCTTCATGGGGTGCGCCGGTTGCCCGTGGTCGGCGCAGGCGGCGAACTGATCGGCATCGTTTCGCTCGACGATCTGATGCACGCGGCCGCCAGCCTGTTTGACGAGCTGCGCCTCATTTCGGCGCGCCAGCCTCATCTCGAAGTGAAGCGCCGCACGTTGTGCTCGTGGTTTGCATCGGTGAAACATGATGGAGGTCGCCTTGAACGCACCATCTCGCATACTCGTGGTCTTCTATTCGCGCAGCGAGACGACGGCGGAGATTGCCGGGCGGCTCGCTGCCGAACTCGAAGGGGATTACGAACGGCTGTACGAAGTCGAAGTCCGGCGCCGTGCCGGTCCCCTGGGTTTCCTGCTTTCGATCCTCGACGTGGTTCGCAAGCGCCCCGCGCACCTGCAACCGATGAGCCATACGCTCGCCAACTACGACGTCATCCTGGTCGGTACGCCGGTATGGGCGGCGCGCGCTTCAACGCCGGTGGCGACGTGGCTCTCGCTGCACTGGCACCAGATGCGCACGGTGGCGTTCTTTTGCACGATGGGCGGCCGCGGCAGTGAAGAGGCATTCGCGCAGATGGCGCAGCTCGCGCGGCGTGCGCCGATTGCAACCTGTGCGATCTCCACGCGAGACTTGCAGACCGACGCGGCAGTCGAGAAGGTTTCCGGCTTCGTGCTGGCGATCAAGGACGCACTCGCCGCGCACGAGCATGAGGCGGTGCCCAGATGAGCCGTGCTTAGGAGCAAGGTATGCGCGAGCAGCGTTTCGATTATGTGCTGGCAGGCGGCGGCATTGCGAGCGTGACCGCTGCTCGCTCGTTGCGGCATGAGGAGCCGGGTGCGAGCATCGCGATCCTGTGTGGCGAACCCGTGCTCCCGTACCGGCGGCCGCCGCTCACAAAGGGCTTCCTCACGGGCAAGGCCGGTGCCGCGCGGGTCACCATACACCCGGCGGACTTCTACGAGAAACAGAACATTGCCGTGCTGCTGCACGCGCGGGCCGTGGCGCTCGATCGTGACGCGCACCTCGTGCAGCTCGAAGATGGCACCACGGTGGGCTACGGGAAGCTGCTCATCGCGACGGGTGCCTCCCCGCACGTGCTCGATGTTCCCGGTGCCGCGCTTGCGGGCGTGCACGGCCTGCACGATATCGGGGACGCAGCGGCGTTGCGAACGGACGCGGCGGGAAAACGCCGGGCGCTTGTGGTCGGCGCGGGATTCGTGGGCGTCGAGGCCGCGGCGGCGTTGTGCGAGCTGGGCCTCGAGGTCACGCTCATCGAACGCGGCGGGCAGATGCTGCCGCAATTGCATTCCCCCTTGCTCTCGGCGCATTTCAGTCAACTCTGCGCGGATCACGGCATCGAGGTGCTGACCGGGCTCACCGTGGAGCGCTTTACGGGCAACGACACACTCGCGGGCGCGGTGCTCAGCGACGGCCGCGCGCTCGCGTGTGAACTGGCCGTAGTTGCGACGGGCGTGGAGCCGAACTGCGGATTTCTTGCGGGCAGCGGCCTCGAGCTGAACGACGGTGTGATCGTCGACGAGTGCCTGCAATCGTCCGACCCGGACATCTATGCCGCGGGCGATGTGGCGAACTTCCCCGATGCGGTGCGAGGTGCGCGCCGGCGTGTCGAGCACTGGGACAATGCGGTGCGTCAGGGACGCGTCGCCGCTCGCAACATGCGCGGCGCACGTATGCCGTACCGCGATGTTTCGATCTTCTATGGGGACGTTTTCGACGTGCCCTATAACTTTATCGGCGACCCGTCCGATGCGCAGGCAGTTGTCGAGCGTGGCGAGTTTGCGCGGCCGCCATATTTGCTGTTATTCATGAAGCACAATGTGCTGCGGGCGATGTTCTCGATCGGCGCGCCGGCCGACGACGCGGTCGCCGCCGAAGAGATGATCCGCCACCGGCGCAATCTCGCGAACTGCGGCGCGGTGCTGGCGCATGCGGACTCGCGTCTCGGTGCGCTACCTTCGCAGACCGTGCTTATCCTGCAGGGCGGCGGTGCGCTCGGCGCGTTCGAAAGCGGGGCGATCGGTGCACTGGAGTCGCAGGGGGTTCGCCCCGACATCGTATCGGCTGTGTCGATTGGCGCGTTCAACGGCGCAATCGTCGCAAGCCATCCTGGCGAGGCGGTGGCGGCGCTCAATGCCTTCTGGCGCGACCTGTCGATCGAGGGGCTCGCCGCGCCGCGCACGTGCGCGCATCTGCGACAGACCGAACTGGCCTGGCATCTCGCGCTTTTTGGCGTACCGAATTTCATGCGCCCGCGCTGGTGGATGGGGGCGCCTCGCATCGGCAGCATCTCGCCGTGGTGGACGAGCTACTACGACACGCAGCCGATGCTCGCGCTCTTGCGACGCTACGTCGACTTCGATGCGCTGGCTGCGAGCCCGACGCGCCTGCTGCTTGGCGCCGTGGATGTCGCAAGCGGCGAGCGGCGCATTTTCGACAGCTACGTCGACCGGTTGACGCCCGAGCATCTGCTCGCAAGCGGCAGCCTGCCGCCTGCCATGCCGTGGACGACGGTGGAGGGCCGCGCATACTGGGACGGTGGCGTCGTCAGCAACTCGCCGCTCGACCTCGTGATCGAGCGCTGCGGCCAGGTCGCGGGACGCGTATTCGTCGTCGATCTGTTTTCCGGGGCGCGGCCGCTGCCGTCGAATCTCTTCGAGGTGATGCTGCGCCGCGACGAGATTGTCTATGCAGACCGCGTGCGCAACGATTTGCGCTTCGAAGAGAACGCCAATGACTTCCGCGATCTCGTCGAGCGTGTCACCGCCCAGCTCGACGCTGCGGCTGCCGCGCGCGTGCGGCAGTCGCCCGAGTACATCCGTCTGATGGGCAACCACGCGCCGGGCCAAATCCACCGTATATCGCTCGATGGCGCGGCCTTGGACAGATCGACGTTTGCGCGCGACTTCGATTTTTCGGCGGAGTCGATCGCGTCGCTGCAGGCGCTTGGCCGCGCGGCGGCGCTGGCGGTGCTCGACCTGGACGAACCTGAGTTGCGCATGGGGCAGGCGGCCTCGGACTACGAAGACGAGGTGTGCCAATAGCGCGCGCCAACGCGCACGAGCATGCGAGGCACCCGATGCAATATTTCGACGTGTGCAACGGCGACGCGGACGGTTTGTTCGCGCTGCATCAACTGCGCCTCGCAACACCGCGCAATGCGGTGCTGATCACGGGGCCAAAGCGCGACAACGCGCTGCTAGCGCGGGTCACCGCGAGCCCCGGCGACCATGTGACTGCCCTCGACCTCTCTTTCGATGCCAATCGCGCCGCCGTACTCGCGCTGCTGGCGCGCGGCGTGACGATCGACTATATCGACCATCACGTCGCCCGCGAATTGCCGCGGCACCCGTTGCTGCATACGGATATCGATACGGCGTCCGACGTCTGCACGAGCGTCCTCGTCGACCGGCGGTTGCGCGGGCGCTATCGCGCGTGGGCGGTTGCCGCGACGTTCGGCGACAATCTGCCGGGCGCGGCCCACCGGCTCGCACAGCTCGCGGGCATCGATCCGGACGACGAAGCAACCCTGCGCGAACTGGGTGAGAACGTGAATTACGCGGGCTACGGAGACTCGATCGGCGATCTGCTGATTGAACCTGCGGCGCTCTACACGCTGCTCGAGCCGTACGCGCAGCCGCTCGACTTCGCCGGGGCCTGCCCGCTGCTCGCAACGCTTGGGCAAGCGCGGCGCGAGGACCTGACACTCGCGTGCGCGCAGCGCCCGGCGGCAACATCGGCGGGTATCGAGGTCTTTACGCTGCCGGGCGAGCGCTGGGCGCGCCGGGTGCGTGGCGCCTTCGCGAATCAGCTTGCGCTGGCGGCCCCCCAGCGCGCGCATGCGGTACTCACACCCACAGCCGAGGGCTATTGGACCGTGAGCGTGCGCGCGCCACTTGCGACGGCATTTGGCGCGGACAGTTTTTGCCGCCGTTTTGGCGGAGCGGGGCGCGCGGGGGCTGCAGGCATAGGCCGCTTGCCTTACGTGGCGTTCGATGCGTTCGTTGCCGCGTTTCATCAGGCATACGAAATGTCAGCGTGAGTCGGCGTGGGTCGACGTGACCGGCACGCTTGATCCTCTGGCCGCACGCGCAATGCGTGGCTGCGCGCGTGCGGGCGTCAGCGCGCCAGATCGGGGTAGAGCCGCGCGCACACCGCGACGAGCACGACAAGGGTGGCCGCGAGCACACCGGCGTCCAGGACGAGTCCTGGACCTGCGACGCTCGCAAAGCCCGGCAGCAATAGCCGCCGCAATGCGTCGACCTGATAGCTCAGCGGGTTTGCCTCGGAGACGATCTGCAGCGCGCGCGGCATCAACGAGGTCGGATAGATCGCATTGCTCGCGAAAAAGAGCGGCATCGTGAGGACCTGTCCGACGCCCATGAAGCGCTCGCGCGTCTTCACGATGCAGGCAATGATGAGCGAGAAGCTGGAAAAGACCGCCGCCCCGAGCACGACGAAGAACCCGACGCCTGCTATCGAAACCGGGCCGACACGCAAATGCACGCCGATCGCGAGCGCAAGCAGCATGACGACCGCGGCCTGCACGAGCGCGCGCACGCCACCGCCTAGCGACTTGCCGAGCACGAGCGCCGCGCGCGGCGTGGGGCTGGCGAGCAGTTTGTGAACGATACCGAGATCGCGCTCCCAGATCACCGAAATGCCGTTGAAGATCGCGATGAACAACACGCTTTGCGCGAGGATGCCCGGCGTGAGGAAGTCGAGATAGGGCGCGCCGCCCGTGTCGATCACGCGGCCCCGGCTCATGACCTGCCCGAACACAAGCAGCCACAGAACGGGCTGCACCGCGCGTGTCGCCAGTTCGGTCGGATCATGGCGCAGCTTGCGCACCTCCATCGCGCCGATCGCGAGGGTCTTGGCCACGAACGAAACCAGCGGCGCGCGTGGCGCGTCGCCCACACTGGCTTGCATCGGGTCACCCGAGGCGTTGACTGGTTCGGCGGGTCTGGGAGACTTCATCGTAAGCTCCGATGAGGGGTGCCTCGTCGCGCGTGTAGTGCTCGAACACGTCCTCGAAGCTCGCGTTCGGACCGATCGCTGCGCGTAGCGCGGCAGGCGTGCCGATGGCGGCCACGCGCCCACGGCTCATGATGGCGACGCGCCGGCACAAGTGCTCGGCTTCCTCCAGGTAGTGCGTGGTGAGCAAGATCGCGGCGTTAAAGCGCGACTGCAGGCGCTCGACCTGCTCCCAGACCGACTGCCGGGCGACGGGATCGAGCCCGACCGTCGGCTCGTCGAGGAACAGCACGCGCGGGCGGTGCAGCGTGGACTGCGCAATTTCGAGCCGGCGGATCATGCCGCCCGAGTAGGTCTTCACGAGTCGGTGCGCGGCTTCCTTCAACCCCATGAAGGCAAGGGCGCGACCAATACGCTCGGCCCGCTCGGCGCGCGGAATATCGTAGAGCTGGGCAAACACGAGCAGGTTTTCGTAGCCGGTGAGATCGCCGTCTGCGGAAAGGGCCTGCGGAACGTAACCAATCATCTGCCGCACGCGGGCGGACTGGCGCACGATGTCGAAGCCGCATACCGTTGCCGAGCCGGCGCTTGGCGGCAGCAAGGTGGTGAGCATCTTGATGACCGTCGATTTGCCGGCGCCGTTGCGGCCCAGGAGCCCGAAGGTCTCGCCGGCGTCGACTGAAAGCGTCAGCGCATCGACCGCAGTCACCTCGCCGAAGCGGCGGCAAAGCGCGTGGGTTTCGATGACGGGAGGGGACATGGCTCGCTGGCGCGCCGGGCGGTGTAGGGCTACGGTGCTTGCATGGTGGCAGTCGCCGGTGCGCGCCAGTTGATCTGGCTCAACCGCGAGCCACCTCTGCGGCGCGTGTGCGGCCTCACCCCGATACGACGCCGGAATTGCGCGGCATGGCGCGCTGCCGCAGCCGGGCCGCCTCCGCATGCATGAACAGCGCCAGCAGCGCCGGATGCACATCGTCGCGCCAGCGATCGCCCGTAAAGAGTCCGTAATGATCGCAACCCTCTACATCAAGCCGCTGGCGCGCTGCTGCCGCGATGCCACTGCACATCCGCAGAGCCGCATGCGTTTGTCCGGCGCCCGTGACGGCATCGCGCGTGCCTTCGGCGGTCAGCAACTCGAGGTCCCGCAGCGCGGCGGGGTCGACGATCGTACCGCCTACACGCCATGCGCGCTGTGCGAGCATGGCGCGATGGAACACGATGTCCACGGTATCGAGAAAATATTCGGCGGGCATGTCGAGCAGCGCGGTGTACTCGATCAATGCGCGGCGTGCCTCGGCGAGCGCGCCGGCGTCGCCGTGCGCGGTGGCCTTTGCATAGCGGTCGACCAGCGCCACATAGCGATGCGGGTAGACGATCGCGATCTCGGCCCGCTGCAGGTAGGTTGGAAACACGCGCCGGCCATGCCCGGCGAACGCGGCCGGTACGATATCGATCAGGTGGCGCTGGCACCAGTCGAGCGAATGCGATGCGGCCGCGATGCCGAGCGTGCTCGGATTGACGCGCGCGTCGAGCGGGCCGCCTATCAGCGCGACGCTCGCGGGCGGCGCACAAGCGCGTTGCGCGCGCAGCGCCAGCGCGCCGAGCGCAGGAAACGTGGACTGGCACACGGCCACGATATGCAGGGGCCGGGAGTCCCGCGCAAGCGTGTCGATGAAGGCGTCGAGCATCGCCACGTATTCTTCGAGGCCGAAACGGCCGGCGGACAGCGGTACGTCGCGTGCATTGATCCAGTCGGTGAGGTAGACGTCGCCGTCGGCAAGCAGCGTCTCAACGGTCTCCCGCATCATGACGGCCGCGTGGCCGGCCAGCGGCGTGCACAGCAGGACGGTGCGCGCGGACCGCGCGCGCGCAAACCGCCGCAGGTCGCAGAACGGCGTATGCGCGACGATACGTTCGTCAACTTCGCAATGGCGCCCATCGATCGCGATCGAGCGGATCGCAAACGGCGGCGGCTCCTCCACGAGGCCGAGCAGGGGTTCGAACAGATCCGCATAGCAGGACGAGGCGGCATGCGCGAGCGGCGGCGCAGGCCACGCCTCGCACGCATGGCGCGCGTACTGCGCCGCGGCGCGCCATGCACGCAGCCATTCACGCTGTTGTTCGAGAAGGGCGTACCACATTGTTGGCCTCGGACCATCCGATCCCGATTACCGACTTTCCGGGATTTCGTGAACACACGAGCGCATCGTACGTGCAAGCAGCGGCCGCAGCCTCGCAAGCGAGCGCGTGTTCAGCACGTCAGGTTTTCCCAGCCATCCACGGCGTGCCTGGTTGACGCCGTAGCGCAAATTGTCGAGTTCGGCCACGCGATGCGCGTCGGAGTCGATCGAAACCAGAACACCATGATCAGGCCGTCGAGCAGGCTGTCGGACGATGCCTGCAACACGACCGTGCGTGTTGGGCCGCGCAGGGTGAGCAGGCGTTTGTCGCGATCGACCTCAACCGCGGTCGTCACCGCTTCGACGCGGTACATGGACAGTGACGACCGCAAGGACGGGCCCGTTGCGTACCCTTTGTCGATGCGCTCGCGAATGCCACTCGAACTGGACTTGTCGGCGCGTAGCAGCAGCGCACGGCTGAACGTTGCGGACACCATGTCGCCGAGTTGCAGGTTCCCGACATTGCCGATATTGCGGTCGACCATCACTTCGTACGACTCGCCATTGCCTTCGAGCAGGGTGATGCTGTTGCGTCCGGTGTCGATTGGCATGACGACCGCTTTCGCATGCTTGACGCTGGTGCCGGAAAACGCGTTCGCGGACTCGGCGTTCGGCGCGGTTTTGTCGCCTGGCTCAGCCTGCACTTGTGGCGTGCCTGCCGTGGCTATTGCGAGCGCCGCCGCGCCAAGAAGGAAACTGCATCGCCATCCACGGCTCATGGTGCGTTCTCCGTGTTTGCTGTAGCCATTTCGAGCGCGGCCGTGTCGGCGTTCGATGTCATTCGACCGCCGGGAAGCAGGCGAGCGCTTGACCTGCATCAATTCAATCGCCGCGGCTTCGCTTGACGTCCAGACCCTGCATGTAGGCCAACCTTATCCCGGGAAGGGGCGTGTCGATTGACGTGCATCAACGCTCCGGGTCTCCGCAGGGAAAGAATGGAGCAGCAGGTGGCGGAGCGGCTACGCCTCGCGTCGCTTTCCCATCCGTGAAATATCGAGAAAGACACGCTCGTGGACCGATGAAGGTAGACATGATCAAGAACGTTGATACAGCTGAAAAAATCCGCACGGAGATACTGCGCCGAGTTCAGGAAAACGCGGATCTCGGCGATAGGTGCCGTGATTGTGAGATCCCGATTCCGCGCAGAGTCGATCCGGTGGAGAACGGTGGCTGCAATTGGGTCATCGACGAGTTTCGCGGGATTGCGCAGGAGTGCATGGCGCCTTTGAAGGCGGTGATCGCCCAAATGATGCGTGAATACGATCTGCGCTGAGATCACACACGTCGTACGCCATTCGCGGCACGAAATGGCCGAGGAGAACCGATGCACGTCGAAAGCAGGACACGGTCCGACATCTTGATGCAATGGCTCGGCCGCCTGAAGGAACACCCGCTCGCGCGGGTCGGGCCGGGGTTGATCACCGGTGTGGCGGACGACGACCCCAGTGGCATTGCCGCGTATTCCCAGGCTGGCGCGCAGTTTGGTCTTGGCATGCTGTGGACGATGCCGCTCGCCTTCCCGTTGATGGCGGCGGTTCAGTCAATGTGCGCCAATCTCGGCAGTGTTACGGGCGAGGGGCTGGCCGCCAACATCAAGGCCGTGTTTCCACCGATCGTGCTTTACAGCGTGGTGGCGCTGCTGCTCGCCGCCAATACGCTCAACATCGCAGCCGACGTGGCCGCCTTGGGCGAAGCCGCTGAACTGGTGACCGGCGTCGACCGCCGCCTGATGACGACATCCTTCGTTCTGGCGACGCTGCTGCTTCAGGTGTTCGTGCCTTATCACCGCTACGTGTTCTTCCTGAAGTGGCTGACGCTTTCGCTGCTCGCCTACGCCGCAGTGCTATTTACGGTTCACGTGCCCTGGCGACAAGTGGCACTACGCACCGTGTGGCCGCACTTCACGCCCGATGCGTCTTCGGCGGCCGTTGTGCTCGGCGTGTTCGGCACCACCATTAGCCCGTACCTGTTTTTCTGGCAGGCATCCGAAGAAGTCGAGGACATGCAGGCAAAACGCGATAGTGCGCCGCTCGTGACCGATCCCGGTGCCGCTTCCACCGAATTGCGGCGCATTCGTTGGGATACGTGGAGCGGCATGTTCTATTCGGACATCACGGCATGGTTCATCATTCTCGCCACGGGTGTGACGCTGCATATCGCCGGCGTAACCGACATCAACACGGCGGGACAGGCAGCGAGCGCGCTGCGCCCGCTTGCCGGCGACTTCGCGTATCTCCTCTTCGCGGTGGGCATTTTCGCAGTCGGGCTGATCAGCGTGCCTGTGCTTGCCGGATCGGGGGCCTACGCGCTCTCCGAGGCGGTGGGGTGGAAGGAGGGACTCGAGCGCCGTGTGGCCGACGCGCGCGGCTTCTACGGCATCATCGCGGTGAGCGTGCTCGTTGCGCTCGCCCTGCAGTACTCGCCAATCAGCCCCATGCGCGCGCTGTTCTGGAGTGCGGTCATCAATGGAATGGTCGCCGTGCCGCTCATGGTCGTGGTCATCGTCCTCGTGTCGAAACGCACGGTCATGGGTCCGTTCACCGCAAGCCGGCCGGTGCTCGCGCTCGGTTGGGCCGCGACCGCCGTGATGGGCGTCGCGGCCCTCTCAATGTTCATTCCGCGTTAGCGGATGCCGTGGTCGGCGCGCTCGCTCGCGAGGCGAGTCAGGCCGACACGGTCGCCGCGCGATTCGCTGGCGTTTCATGCTGCAGCTGCGCCGCCCGCAACGGCACGAGGAGCACGGGGCGACGGGCGAGGCGCAGCACGCGCTCCGCTACGCTGCCGAGCATCAGCCGACGCACGCCACGCCGACCGTGGGTGCCCATGACGATCAGGTCTGCATGCCAGTTTGCGGCGACCCGCTCGATGCACTCCGCGACGTCTTCGGCACCCAGTTCGACTTCGGCCGTACGGGGCGTGCCGGTTACCCCCTCGCTTGTCATGCGCGCCTGAGCATCGGTGCAGACGATGCGGCCTTGTTCGATGAACGCATCCCGCGCGACGGACGGATCAAAGCCCGGTACCTCGTACACGATAACGGGGATGTCGATCACGTAAAGCGGCTGGAGTTCTGCGCCGGTAGCGTGAGCGAGATCCATGGCGGCATCGAGCGCGGCGCAGGCCGTCTCGCTACCGTCGAGCGGGACAAGGATTCGAGAATACATGGTGTCCTCCTGACTCAATGCGGGTGGGTAGTGCGGTTGCTCGCTGCGCCAGGCAAGCGTGAGCGAGGATCGAGCGTGACCCGTCAGACGTGCCGACATGCAGTTCCGTCGCACACGGCCGGGGCGCAATGCATGCCAGGAATCTTGTCGCCGCGCGCAAGTTGGTGCTTGACGTATATCAACCGGCAGGCGTTCGCGCGCCCGAAAATGGGTTTGCCTGTGCCAGACGTGCAGTCGTACCTGGCTGCGTAGATCGGTACGTTCTAACCGGAGAGCGAGATGCCCGGCACTTTTCTCCCACAGTTCCCGTGTGAAAGAGGGTAAATCATGATCCGCTCGGAATTCAGGATCGCGCTCGCCGCGATTGCCGTCTTCGCTGCGCTAGTTGGGCTCTATCTGGTTCTCGACGGTCTCGTGTTCGACGCCTGGGCGAAGTTTCGCTATGGGGCCGCAATGCTGATTTCCGGTGTGGCTGGCTTCGTCGTGCTGCTCAATCCCGGCCCGACCGACCATGCATAGCCAGCCGCGCCCGGCCGGCGGTCTGCACTTCGGATCGCGTCCATGTTTAAGCGTTCTGTGCAGAACGTCGGAACGTCTGAATGCAAGGTGATCATGGTCGAAGGGAAATAGCCGCGCGGCAGCGCCCCGTTCGCGCTTGACTCGCGCTATTGGCTGGGCGCCATGAATCCCGGCAAACCAACCTGTTCGGGGTGTTGCGGAACGCGCCGCAGGCCTTCAGTGTGGATACCCATTGCGGCAAGCCGGCGTACCAGGCTGGCGTACACGTCGTCATCCATGTCCGGCGTACGGGACAGAATCCAGATCGGGCTGCCATCCTCTGCGCAGCGCACGGTGTAGCGGTAGTCGGGGTCCACGTAGACCGTGAGGACGACCACATCGAACGGCCACAAGATCGTGACTCGCCATTTCCCGCCGCCGCTGCCTGGCACGGTGTGCGCGACCAGTGTGCCGCCGGTCAACGGCTGGTCGAAGCCGTAGCGCCTGCCGTAGTAGTTGTCGTCGATCCTGCCATCCGGGCGCAGTTCCCAGTCCGCGTAGCTGCCAACGTACTCACGTTCGTTCAAGTACGGCACGGTGGCAATGGTGTACCAGCGCCCCATGTAACGCGTCAGGTCGACCGGCACGGCTTGCAGCACCGGCGGCGGCGTTTTTTCGAAGATCGCTTGCGGAGCGTTGCCCGTGCTTTGGGTTGCGCAAGCCGCAAGGAGAAAAGCGAGTCCTGTTATTGCCGCAACGCGCAGGAGATAGCCGGTACCGGCATTGGACCCGGCTGCGGTGCCGGCAATGCTTCGCTCGCCTGAAGATTCGCTGTGCGTTGGCATCGTATTGCGATCGTGGCCGTTGCGCGAGGAAGGTCGGCCGCGCGAGGTGCAATGCACACTCAGCGGCCACCGCGCACGATACGCACACGGCGGGTTCCGAAAAGAAGGGGGCGCCACGTTTCACGATCGGACTACCGTCTGGTGGGTCTCCGCGACGCGGTTGCAGGCCCGATCGGTACGCGTGTCTCATGGCCGGGCCGCACGTCTTAAGCGGAAGGACCGCCTCACAACCGCGCTTCGAGCACAGTGTGACGGGTGCATCCTTCGGTGCTCAGGCATGTCAGGCCCCACGCGGCCAGCGAACGCGCGTTCCCGTAACTTGCCGCTGCCGGGACCGCTTGAATGCGCAGAAACGTGGCGCTTGGTATCAGGATGGATCAGATCGCGGCGCATGAACTGATCCAGGTCAATCGTGTAGCGCATTGTCATGTGAGCGCGTGCTGTGCGGCCAGACTGGGGTAGTCGTTATAGCCCGCTGCACCGCCGCGGAAAGTATGTGGCGGACGTGTTTTACGAGGCACTCCTTGATCACCGCGGCCTTGCGCATGAGAGAGGCCTAGCGTCGCCGATAACCCAACAGGCGTAGCAGCATCAGAAATAGGTTGAGAAAGTCGAGATAGAGCGCGAGCGCGCCAATGATAGCCGTCTTGCCAGCGATGACATCGTCTTCGTCCGCGACATACAGGTTCCTGATTCGCTGCGTGTCGTATGCGGTGAGAGCTGTGAAAACAAGCACGCCGATCACGGAAACGGTGAACTGCAGTGCAGTGGAAGCGAGGAAAAGGTTCACGAGACCTGCGGTCACGATGCCGAGCAGCCCCATGAACAGAAACGAGCCGAAGCGTGAAAGGTCCGCTCGCGTGGTGTAACCGTAGACACTCGTTGCGGCGTAGGTAGCGGCAGCGATCACGAACACGCGCGCGATGCTCTCCCCGGTGTAGACAAGAAATATGCCGGAAAGTGACAGGCCGACCAGGGCGGCATAGGCCCAGAACCCTGTCTGCGCCGCGGCCTCGGTCATGCGCTCGATCCGCCAGCTCAACAATGCGACCACGGCCAGCGGCGCGAGCAGAACGATCCAGAAGAGGGGGGTTGCGGCGATGGAGACATAGACTCCGCTCACTGCCCCGACATAGGCCATGACGCCGGTCAGCACGAGGCCACCGGCCATGTAGTTGTAGACGCGCAGCAAGTGGCGCCTGAGGCCGCAATCGCCTTGCTCCCACCCGCGTGGCAAGTTTCCTGGCCCCGTGCGGCCAGCGAAGTCATTTCCCATCGTCCATCTCCTTTCGTGGGCGGCGACCCATTAGAGCACGGCCGGTCAATGAGACATCAATACCGGTAGCGCCATCGAAGCAAGGATCGCGCGCGTGACGCCGCCCAGGACGAACTCCTGAAACCGGGCGTGACCGTAGGCGCCGGTGACGAGCAGGTCATATTCGCCATCGATTGCGAATTTGAGCAGCGCGTCACCCGTCGATACCGTCAACGGTCGTTCGAAGCGGGCAACGTCCACTGGGCACGTAGTGTGTCGCCTGAGCATCCTCACGAAGTCGGCGCATGATGCTTCGGTCGGCCCCGGCTTGAACACCGTGGAAATGGCGGCGACCGTCACATGCGCCGCCCGCGCGATAAATGGAATCGCGTCGTGAATGGCGCGTGCGGATTCGCGGCTGCCGTTCCAGCCGATCAGCACGTGGTCGCCGACCGCCTCGAAGTAGCCGGTTTCCGGTATCAAAAGAACAGGGCTGCCGGCACCCAGCAGAACCGTCTCCAGAAAATTATCGGCCACGCAGGATTCGGGGTCCTGCGGTCGGGATTGCCCGAGGACCACAAGGTCAGACGTTCTGCCGCGCTGCAGGACCGTGGTAACGGGATAACCGTCCGGTGCATTCCATCCGCCCGGCACCTGGGCACGGGTCAGTTCCGCACGAAACAGCCCTTCTACTTCACGGCGCTTTTGCGCCAGGAATGTGCGATGAGCGTTGTACAAGTCGGCTGCGCCCGTCATCGCGTAGAACCCCACCGGATGCGGATCGAACATGGCAAACACGCCGTCGAGATGGGCGTCGAATTTGTGGGCGAGCTTTAGCGCGAACGAGAGCCGGGTTTGGGTGCCTCTGCTGGTGTCAAGGTGGACCATCATGGTCTTGTAGGTCATGGCGCGGTCTCCGCGTGAGCACTGAGTTTTCCGATCAATGCGTTCGCGAGAATCTCATCGCCAATGACAACCGCGGTCGCGCCGGCATTCTCCAGCAGTGTCTTTCTCAAGTTGTTTTCGCCAGGGACGATGATCGGCAGCGACCGGTTCAGCGAATTCGCCAATAGCGTGATGGCCAGATTGGCGTCGCCGTCGGGGCTCGTCGCAACGAGTGCTTTCGCGCTGTCGAGCCGGGCGCGCCGGAGTCCGTCGTCAAATGCGTCGGGGGCACCCAGGATGACGAGGTTGCCGCGTTCCGCGGCCTTGTCAGCGAGTGACGCGTCGGCTACGAGCACCAGGACGGTTTCACCCGCCTCACGGAGTTTCGCGCTGATGCGTTGCCCGAGCGAGCGGTAGCCCACGACCACGATATGTCCGGCAAGCCGTTCGAATTGTCGTTCCATGGCTCGATTCTCCCTGTATGCGATCACATCGTCGCCGGACAGAATCCCGGTCAACTTCGATACCGCAAACGCAGCGACGAACATTGTCACGAACATGGCCGCGAGTATAAAAATCTTCTGGCGCTCGTCGAAATCCGAAAAGTCTCCGAGCGTCGTCGTCAGGTTGGCCGCGTCCCACAGCGCATTGAACAGGCGCGTATGAAGAGGGGCCGCGGACTGGTCCAGCAACATGAGGCCCGCGGTGGCGGCCGCGAGCAGCAGCACGAGCATGACAATGGCGTGCCGGGCACGACGACGCCATTCACGCACGCGAACCGCGCCGAGGCGCGGTTCGTTGACACGGTAGATCCACATATCGGCTTCTTCAGGCGTGCTCAACGCGGCTTCGCGTCAAGCAGTGCAGATTTGGAAAGGAAGCCCGGTCGCGCCGTCCCCCAGCTCAGAAATCGCGGAGCCTGTGTGAAGGCTAGGGCCGCCGGCGAAGCCCAGATTGATATAGGTCAAGCACCGGTTGGAGGTCAGCACCACAAGCCGTCCGGAGGATGAGCGGCCCAGTGGGGGTTCTTGCTCGTCTGACGAAATGAGCGACCTGGTTGTCGCATACCGCCATTGTTCGTGCCGCTTATGAAGCGCACATAGAAATCGCGTTCTCGGGGATGTGATCCAGGTCAATCATTAACAATATTTCCTTCGCTAATGTCTCTGCAATGAGAGGAGCGTGCGCCGCCAGTGGGAAAACTGGGCACACAAGCGCTCTGTACTTTCCTGATCCGATTGCCATTGCACGTTTGAGAGATCGCTGACATGGGCATATTGAGCTGGTTGACGCCTCGCAAGGAGGCGGGCACTGAGGACGACGCGATTGACAGCGAGCTAATACGCGAAGGAATTGAACGCGTCATCAGGCTGGACCCACCGTTGCGCCTTGCTGCCGGATTCGAGCGGCGGCTATCGCGCGCTGTGCGCGATTCGCTGCACCATCTGAACGATCTGATCGGCAAGTTGCCGCCGGCGCGCAAAGCCAGTCGCGAGACCTGGTCGTCGGATCCTTGTATCCACGCTTATTTTGCTGCGCCGGACGACGTGGCGCAGGCATTGAGCCGTCCGGAAGATCTGCGACGCTTCTTCGAGGAGAATCCCGGCGCGGACGAGGCGTTCGCGGTGCTGGGCATGGCAATGCTTGAACGAAGCACGCTGGGTGCAAAGCAGGAAGGCGAGATGGTGCGCATGGATGCGGTGCGCACCACCGTCAGCTTCACGGACCACCAGGTACGCATCTGCGGGGCCACGGACGCGAGGCTCAGGCGGGAAATCGTGCTGCGCATGCTCGAACAGCTTGCGTTGGAAGGGCTTTCGCGCATCGCAGCCTCCACCGCGCGACGCGACGCACTCGAACAGGAACGCGCGCTCCTGAAAACGCGGCTGCACCTGCTCGAACGACAGGGCGTAGGGATGGGGCTGGTGGTGGGAAGCGCGGCGAGCGCCGACCCTGCAGAACGAGCGCGGCTGAAGGCCCAGATCGAGGAGAACGCACAGCATCTTGCGAAGCTGGGTCTGCGCAGCGACGCGCTGCAAAAAGAGCTCGAACAGATCGGCGAGGTGCTGGACGATCCCGCTGCGCACATGGATGTGACGATCCGACAGGTGCGGCTCGACGCAATGAACGTGGTCGTCGACGCAACGTCGTCGGCGCCTGCGCATGTGCTGGATCTGCGTGTGGCGCGCATTCCGGCGTTGCCCGCGCAATACAAGGCCTTCGATCTCATCCGCTTTGCACGACGCGACCTGCTGCCCGCGCCGCGCCTGGCCGATCAGGCAAACCGCCCGCTCATCTGATTTTCGAGCGAGGAGACATTCACGCGACGCGCCATGCGGCAAGTGCGTGGTCGGCCCACGAAAAGCAAAACGAGCCGCTGGTGCACAACGCGACGAGAGCGGCACCCTGCGCAACAAGGACTATGTGAAGGAGCTTGCGCGACTGCACGTGGAACTCGTGAAGCTTCAACAGTGGGCTGTGCACACGGGGGCGAAGATCTGCATCGTCTTTGAAGGGCGCGACGGCGCGGGCAAGGGCGGGGCCATCAAGGCGATCACCGAGCGCGTGAGTCCGCGCATCTTTCGGGTGATCGCCTTGCCGGCGCCGACAGAGCGCGAAAAGTCCCAGATGTATGTGCAGCGTTACCTTCCGCATCTGCCGGCTGCGGGGGAAGTGGTGATCTTTGACCGCAGCTGGTACAACCGCGCGGGTGTCGAGCGGGTCATGGGGTTTTGCACGGACAAGCAGGTCAAGGCGTTCCTGAAAGATGTGCCGCTCGTCGAAAAGGCAATCATCGATTCCGGGGTGATCCTGCTCAAGTATTGGCTCGAAGTGAGCCAGGAGGAACAGACGCGGCGTCTGGAGGCGCGCATTCACGACGAGCGCAAGATATGGAAGCTTTCGGCCATGGATCTGAAGTCCTATCGCTGCTGGTACGCGTACTCGAAAGCGCGCGATGACATGTTCGCCGCAACGGACACGGAGTGTTCGCCATGGTTGGTCGTGAACTCGAACAGCAAGAAGCGTGCGAGGCTCAATCTCATCAGCGACTTGCTGAGCAGAATTCCCTACAAGCCGGTGCCGCGCGCCAAGGTGACGCTGCCTGAACGGGATATGGCGGTGGGGTATAAGGATCCGGATTACCCGTTTCGCTTCATTGAGGAGCGGTTCTGACCGGCGTTCTGAGCGCTAAAGCGAGCGGGAGCACGCCAGGTCTTGCATGAAGAGGAACAGGGCAAATGAGTGTCGGCTGGCACAAGGCAGGACTCGGTGGAGTCGATTCACACGACGGAGCGGCAGCGCTTCACGCGTGGTCACACGCCCGCTGGATTTTGCTTGCGGGCTGCCTGATTGCCATACCGGCCTTCTATCTCGAACTCCTCGCGACTTCGAATTCCATGCTCCTGACCGCCCGGGCGCTGTACGGCGGCATGGCGGCGGCGTGTGCGGGCGCCATTGCGCGAACGGCCTGGTCAAGCCGACAACCCACACGGTTTCTGGATCGCAATGCATTCGATGTAGCGATCGCTTGTGGCGCGCTCGTCAGCATGATCGGCGGAGCGAATCCCTGGTCTTCGCTTGAATGGGCGCTCAGACTCGCGTTCATGGGGATGATCGCGCTACGTATCGTCTTTGCGCTGCGTGCGTATTTCGAGCCAAACCGGCTTGTGCTGCTGCCGCTCGTGGGCGCGATTGTCGTGTTGCTGGGCGGTGCGGGTTTTTACGCGTTGGAGCCGCATGTGCACAGCTACGCGGAAGGGTTGTGGCTCGCTTTCGAAAGCAGCGCCACCGTCGGCTACGGCGACTACGCGCCTACAACGCCCGCCTCGCGTGTTTTTGCCGTGTTCGTCGTGTTGCTCGGCTACGGGATGCTTTCGCTGGCATTTGCGGGTATCGCCGCCTGGATCATCGGCAAGGAGGAGCGGCGGCTCAGGCGCGAGATGCATCGGGATATCAAGGCGCTGCATGCGGAAATTCTATTGCTGCATCGCGAACTCGAAGGGCTGCGCGATCGGCCCGCGTCCGCGCACAGCGGTTCGCAGGGCGGTGGCCACAGGGCGGCATGACAGCGGGGCTGGCCTTGCTCGTCGTACTTGATTCAGATCAATCGCACGCGCGCGTCTCCAACGCACAGTGATGCGGTTGACGCCGCCGCGCCATACCGCGCACGGACGGCCTGACGAACGAAGAGCGCGCCCATCATGACCGATTCCGCCGTTAGCGTTGAACCCCTGCATGCGAGCCGCGCAATTCGCGGGGCGCCTGTGCGCGCCGTGGAGTGCGGACGGCGGCCGGACGACGCTCCCGCCGATCAATGGAACCGGGCGGCGCATGCCAGTCTGGCTGCGGCGACATTCGGGCTTTCGCCGCTGGCGCTCACGCTGGCGGCGCTCGACTGGGCCGGGCACCTCACAGTCTCGCCCGGAAAATGCTTCGAGCTTGCTGCACATGCATGGCTTGCGCCACGCCGCCGCCCCGATGTCGATGCAGATGGAGGCGGGACGACGGTGTACGCCGGTCATGCCGACCCTCGTTTCACAGCCACTGCATGGTCGAACTGGCCATTCCGGATGTACCGGGACGCATTTCTGGCGACCGAACGCTGGTGGCGCGAGGCGACCCATGGCGTTCCAGGCGTCGAGCGGCACCACGAAGACCTCGTTGGCTTCGCGGCGCGCCAGTGGCTCGACGCGTGTTCGCCGGGCAACTTTATCGCGACCAATCCCGAGGTGCTGCAGGCCACGTGGCGCACTGGCGGCGCCAACCTCGCTGCGGGCATGCGCAACTGGCTAGAGGACGCGAGCGCCATGGCCGACACGATGCGAGGCGCGCGAGCGCGCGTGGCGCAGGCCTGGCTGCCTGGTCGCGACGTCGCAGTGACACCGGGCCGGGTCGTCTGGCGCAACGCGCTGTGCGAACTGCTGCAGTACGCACCCATGACGCCCGGCGTCGCACGCGAGCCGATCCTGATCGTGCCGTCGTGGATCATGAAGTACTACATCCTCGACCTGCAACCGCACGACTCGCTGATCCGCTTTCTGGTCGAACAGGGTTACACGGTGTTCGCGATATCGTGGCGCAACCCGGGCCCCGAAGCGCGCGATCTAGGCCTCGACGACTACCTGCGCGACGGCTTCTTTGCGGCGCTCGAAGCGGCTCGTGCGCGGTGCGGCGAGGCAGTCCACGCGGTCGGATACTGCCTCGGCGGAACGCTGCTCTCGATCGGCGCGGCGGCGCTGGCGCGAGACGCGCCGCACGATACATTGCGTTCCGTCACGCTGCTGGCCGCGCTCACCGATTTCAGCGAACCCGGCGAGCTGGGCTTGTTCATCGACGCAAGCGAACTCGCCGCGCTCGATGCGCTGATGTGGCGCCAGGGCTACCTGGATGGCGCGCAGATGTCGGCGGCGTTCCAGTTGCTCAATGCGCGCGACCTGATCTGGTCCCGCATGATGAGCGAGTATCTGCTCGGCCGGCGCACGAAGCCGAACGACCTGATGTCGTGGAACGCAGACACGACGCGCATGCCCTACCGCATGCACACCGAATACCTCACGCATCTCTTTCTCGACAACGATCTCGCGGCGGGACGCTATTGCGTGGACGGACGGCCCATCGCGCTCTCGGACATCGAAGTTCCGATGTTCGTCGTCGGGACCGAGCGCGATCACGTTTCGCCGTGGCGTTCGGTCTACAAGCTGCATCTGCTCACGCACAACGCGCTCACGTTCGTTCTCACGGCGGGCGGACACAACGCCGGCATCGTGTCCGAGCCTGGTCATGCGCGGCGTTACTTCCGGTGCGCGACGCGCGAACCCGACGCGCCATACCGCAGCCGTCACGAGTACGTAAGCGACACGCCAGTAACCGGCGGATCGTGGTGGACCTGCTGGTGCGACTGGCTGCGCGAGCACTCGACGGGCGAAGTGCCGGCACGCACGCCGGAGGCCGGGCTCGGTCCCGCGCCGGGCGAATACGTGCTCGAACCGTGAGCGGGCGCAGCGGGCTCGCGGACCGGCGGATCGAGGTCAAACGCAGCCGGGTAAGCGGAGGAATGCCGTGGAACACCATGCCGAAGTGCTGAGAGGACTGCGCTGGTACCCACGAATGCCGGGCTGGCGCGACGTGGCAGCCGTGGTTCTGGTGTTCGGCACGATCGTGTTACTGGGGGAGGGCGCGCGCCAGATGTCCGGCCCGCTGACCGGTGGCCACGGCGCGGCCATCTCGCTCTCGCCTGCGGCGCTGCCGGCTTATACGCTGCGCACTGTGCTGCGCATGCTGATCGCGCTCGTCGCTTCGTTCATTTTCACGTTCACGTACGCGACGCTCGCGGCGCGGAGCCGCCGGGCGGAACGCATCCTCATCCCGCTGCTCGACGTGCTGCAGTCGGTGCCGATACTCGGCTACCTGTCGTTCACGGTGGTGTTCTTCATGTCGCTCTGTCCGGGCAACGTGCTAGGCGCCGAACTGGCCTCGATATTCGCGATCTTCACGAGTCAGGCGTGGAACATGGCGTTCAGCTTCTACCAGGCGCTGCGCACCGTGCCCTCCGATCTGGACGAGGCGAGCCGCAGCTTTCGCCTCTCCGGCTGGCAACGGTTCTGGCGGCTCGAAGTGCCGTTCGCCATGCCGGGGCTCATATGGAACGCGATGATGTCGATGTCGGGCGGCTGGTTCTTCGTAGTCGCGTCGGAGGCCATCTCGGTGGGCGACGTGCAGGTCGCGCTGCCTGGCGTAGGTTCGTGGGTCGCGCAGGCGATCATGAAACGCGATCTGACGGCAGTGGGCTGGGCAATACTCGCGATGAGCCTCGCGATCCTGCTTTACGACCAGTTGCTGTTTCGCCCGCTGGTGGCGTGGGCCGACCGGTTTCGTTATGGCGATATCGCGGCCCAGGCTTGTCCGCGCAGCTGGCTGCTCGACCTCTTTCATCGTTCTCCGTGGATGCAGAGCGCGTGCCGCCCGACTGGCGCGGCGCTCACGCGCGCCGCACACCTGCGGCTGTCGCCCGGCGCCCGTTGGGGCGGCTTCGCATGGGCACACCGCGCCTCCTCGCGGCGCGCGGGCGACGTACTCTGGCTCGCGCTGTGCGCTGCGGCCGTCGGTGCTGCGGGTATAGCCGTGCTGCGCTTCGCGGCGCCGGCGCTCGCGTGGGCCGACGTGGTAGAGGCGGTGCGCAGCGGCTTGCTCACGTTGCTGCGGGTTGCGGTGCTCATTGCGCTCGCCTCCATGATCTGGGTTCCCGTAGGCGTGGCGATCGGGCTGCGTCCGCGGCTGGCCGCCTGGGTCCAACCGGCTGCGCAATTTCTCGCTGCCTTTCCGGCCAATCTGCTGTTCCCCGTCGTCGCGTTCTGCATCGTGCGCTTCAGGCTCGCCCCGGAGATCTGGCTCTGCCCGCTGATGATCCTCGGTACGCAGTGGTACATCCTTTTCAACGTGATAGCCGGCGCCACAGCCTTGCCGAGCGATCTGCGCGAGGCGGCGACGAGCCTGCGGCTGCGGCGGCGCGCGCGGTGGCTGCAGGTCCTGCTGCCCGGCATCTTCCCGTATTACGTGACGGGCGCGATCACGGCGAGCGGCGGCGCCTGGAACGCAAGCATCGTGGCTGAAACCGTCAGCTGGGGGACGACCACCCTGAGCGCAGGCGGCCTCGGCGCCTACATCGCGCAGATGACGGCAAGAGGCGACTACCCGCGCATCGCCCTCGGCATTGCTGTCATGTCGATCATGGTCGTCGCCGCCAACCGTTTGATCTGGCGGCCTCTCTACGCTTTCGCCGAACGCCGCACGCGGCTCGCCTGAACCTGTCGCCATGGAAATCACTGCAATGCCAGTTCTCGCACATCCCGCAATGGCGCTCGACGGCGCGAAGCCGCATGGCCCTGCTGCGCCAATACTAAAACTCGACCGCGTAGGCATGGCGTTCGCGCGTCCCTCCGGCGAACCCCTGCCGGTGCTCGTGGATATCGACATAACGCTGGGCAAGGGCGAAATCCTCGGGCTGCTCGGGCGCTCGGGCTCAGGCAAGTCAACACTCTTGCGGGTGGCCGCAGGCCTCGCGCGCCCCACGTCGGGCGGCGTGCTGTATCAGGGCGCGCCGCTTGAGGGCCCTGCAGAGGGTATCGCCGTGGTGTTTCAAACCTTCGCGCTCTACCCGTGGCTCACGGTGCTCGCCAACGTCGAGTTGGGGCTCGACGCGTCTGGACTCGCGCCCGGCGTGGTGCGCGAGCGCGCGATGGCCGCTATCGAAATGATCGGGCTCGACGGCTTCGAATCCGCGTTTCCGCGCGAACTCTCGGGAGGCATGCGCCAGCGTGTGGGTTTTGCGCGGGCGCTGGTGAGCGAACCAAAACTGTTGCTCATGGACGAACCGTTTTCGGCGCTCGACGTTCTCACCGCCGAAACGCTGCGCAGCGACTTTCTCGACCTTTGGACCCAGCGGCAAACACCGATCGAGGCGGTGCTCATGGTTACGCACAACATCGAGGAAGCGGTGCTGATGTGCGACCGTATCCATGTGCTTGGTGGCCATCCGGGCCATGTCGTGGCAACGCTGAATGTGCCGCTGTCGCGCCCGCGCAACCGGCTCGACCCGGCGTTTCGCGCCATCGTCGACACGCTTTACGGAATCCTGACCGCTCGTCTTGCCGAAGCGGCCAACGGCGCAGGCGCCGTGCGCGGCGCGTTTGGCCTGCGACTGCCGGCGGTGTCGAGCCACCGTCTTGTCGGCTTCCTCGACACGCTCGCGGCGGCCACGCACGATGGCCACGCTGAACTGGCTTCGATGGCCGCGGCGCTGATGCTCAAACCCGATGAGCTCTTTCCCGTGGCTGCGGCGTTGCACCTGCTGGCCTTCGCGGAGTTGCAGGAGCGCGCGATCAAGCTCACGGCGGCCGGACGCATGTTCGCCCACGCCGACGACAGCGAGCGCAAACAGCTTTTTCGCGAACATGTGGTGCAGTTCGTGCCGCTCTTGGCCCACATCCGCGAGGTCCTTGACGAACGGGAAGGGCACCGCGCGCCGCGTGCGCGCTTCGAGCTCGAACTGGAGGACCACCTCCATCGCACCGATGCCGAAACGACGTTGCGCACCGCGATCGACTGGGGCCGGTACGCGGGTCTGTTCAGCTACGACGACCACACGCGTACGTTTGGCGATTGAATCTGGCGGGCGGGCAAACGCTTGATCGATATCAAATGCGTAGCCTCGCCGCCCTTCATCATGAGACAGGCGTTTATACCGTCGCGGCCACAGTGGCCGTCGTTCCAAAAATTCCTGGAGGAACCATGAAAGCACTGGTCTACAACGGACCGGGCAAGTTCGCGGTCGAATCGCGGCCCATGCCCGCCTTGCAGGGACCCGGCGATGCCATCGTCAAGATGTCGAAAACGACGATCTGCGGCACCGACCTGCATATTCTCAAGGGCGACGTGCCGAGCTGCGAGCCGGGCCGCATTCTCGGCCACGAAGGCGTGGGCGTCGTCCATGAAATCGGCAGCGGCGTGTCGACGCTGAAAGTCGGCGATCACGTGCTCGTCTCGTGCATTTCGAGCTGCGGGCAGTGTGAATACTGCCGGCGCGGAATGTACTCGCACTGCAAGACGGGCGGCTGGATTCTCGGCAACCGCATCGACGGCACGCAGGCCGAATACGTGCGCACCCCGCATGCGCAAACGAGCCTTTACCGCATTCCCGACGGCCTCGACGAGGCGGCGCTCGTGATGCTCTCGGACATCCTGCCGACGGGTTTCGAGTGCGGCGTGCTCAATGGCCGGGTCGAACCGGGCAGCACGGTCGCCATCGTCGGTTCGGGACCGATCGGGCTGGCCGCGCTCCTGACCGCGCAGTTCTATTCGCCCGCGCAGATCATCATGATCGACATGGATGCCAACCGTCTGGAATGTGCGAAGCGATTCGGCGCGACGGCGTGCATCGATCCGCGCGCGGGCGACGCCGTGGAGGCGGTGATGAAGCTCACCGAAGGCGTGGGCGTGGATTGCGCCATCGAGGCCGTTGGCGTGCCTGCGACGTTCGAACTCTGCGAGCAACTCGTCGCACCGGGAGGCACGATTGCGAACGTCGGCGTGCATGGCGTGCCGGCGTCGATCTTCCTCGACAAGCTGTGGGACCGCAACGTGGCGATCACGACACGCCTCGTCGATACGGTTAGCACGCCCATGTTGCTCAAGACCGTGTGCGCCGGACGAATCGACCCGAGCCGCCTGATCACGCATCGCTTTGCGTTCGAGGACGTGCTCAAGGCCTATGAGACGTTCTCGCACGCGGCGAGCACGCAGGCGCTGAAAGTCATCATTGAGATGTGACGTTCCATGAGCACCCGTGGGGTTCCCACAGCAGTGCGCGCCGGCCGTGTCGAGGGTCGCGCGGCGCGCCCATCGCGGCGCAAGCGCCTGCCGGCACATAAGCAAGCACTAGGGTTGGCACCGCGCGTGCGCCAGCTGATCGAAAGCCAGAGCTACGTTCAGGCCGACGAGGACGCTGCGTTTCTGCGGCGCCCGGAAATGTGCGGTGTGCGCCTTCAACTCGACTACTGGAAAACCGAAGCGCGACTGCAGCAACTCGGCATCGCGCATACCGTGGTCGTCTACGGAAGCACACGCGTCGCGAGTCCGGCGGCCGCGCGCAAGCGCCTCGCCGCGGCGCGCCGTCTCGCCCTGGCCGACACCGGAGCCGAACCGCAACGCGAACTGCGTGTGGCGCAATCGCTCCTTCGACGCAGCGTCTACTACGACGTCGCGCGCAGGTTCGGTGCGCTAGTCGGTCATGCGCCGGGCACCGACAAGCTCCCCAGGCTCACCGTGGTGACGGGCGGCGGCCCCGGCATCATGGAAGCGGCCAACAGGGGCGCGTTCGATGCGGGCGTGCCCACAGTGGGGATGAATATCGCCTTGCCGCACGAACAGTTTCCCAACGCGTATCTGACGCCGGAACTGTGCTTCCGCTTCCATTACTTCGCCATCCGCAAGCTTCATTTTCTGGAGCGCGCGAAGGCGGCCGTGTTCTTTCCCGGCGGATACGGAACCTGTGACGAACTCTTCGAAGTCCTGACGCTTTCGCAAACGGGCAAGATCGCGCCTATTCCCGTTGTCCTCGTGGGAGAGACGTGGTGGCGCAGCGTCATCGATTTCGATGCAATGGCCGAGGCCGGAATGATCGACCCGGACGATCTCGCGCTCTTTCGCTTCTGCGAATCGGCCGAGGAAGTCTGGGGCGCAATTCGCAACTGGTATGGAGACGAGGACTGAGGCGCCATGCCTGACTGTCCGACGCAAGGAGAGAGAGAGATGAACTGGCTCACGGATTACTTCGCCCAACGCACACCTGAACTGTGCCTTTCGCTCGCGGCGTGGCCGCCCCTGCGCCTCGGGCCCGAAGGGCCGATACCGCAATCGCCGCGCTGCCTGCCGTATCCGGGCGCGACGCTGGTTTTTCGGCCTGCGGAACGGATTTCCCACGGCGGCCGGACCATCGAGTTGCCGGCGTGCTACGAGATGCGCAGTCCCACATCTTCGCAAGCGACAGAATGGGCGCGTAATGCGGATGGCGCTGCGTTCTTCGAGTCGGTGAAGATTATTGCGCCCTCATGCTACAACCCCGACTTCCTTGTCACGATCAACGACTCGCTTTCGTTCGTGCCGGTGTTTTCGGCCGACGGCGCGCCGGGCTTTTTCGGCTCCTGCATGGCATGCGCGCCCGCCACGACAGAGATATTGCACATGGAGCTGCCATGGTGCTTCCAGGGCTACATCACGATCTAGCTCGCCCGCGAGCGACCCATGCGATGGAGTGCACCAGCATGAACATCATCTTTTCCGATCGCTTGCCGCACTATGACGCCAACCGGCTCACGTTGACCTTTCCCGCCACGGCCGGCGAGCTGCAAGTCGAATGCGCGATCACGGCCGAGGCGCTCGAAGATCATTTCGGCGCCGCGTCGCTGCGCGAAGCGGATTTGCGCGAGGCATTCCTGGCCCATCGGGACGCGATCGAACGAGCGGCGGCTCGCATGATCGACGCGACGCAGTCGGAGGCGATCACGCTTCACAGCGGCTACTTCCGCATGTACGAGGAATCGGACGATGCCGTGAAAGCCCGTTCGAAGTGAGGCCGCGCGCTTGATTCAAGTCAAAGTGCACAGCCCGGCAAGCTTTAAATTGAGTCACATCGGGGCGTTGGCCCTTAACGGAGGACCTCATGCAAGCATCAGACATCATGACGACGGACGTCGTCACCGTTCGCCCCAATGCGTCGATTTTCGAGGCGGCGACGCTCCTCACCGAACACCACATCAGCGGCATTCCGGTCGTTGACGATGGCGGGGCGGTCGTCGGCATTCTCAGCGAAAGCGATCTGCTGCATCGCGTGGAAACGGGCACCGGCAAGCCGCAGCGAAGCTGGTTTGGGGAATTCCTCCATTCGACGCGCAAGCTGGCAGGCGAGTACCTGAAGGAAAACGCGGCGAAAGTGGAAGACGTCATGACGGACAATGTCGTTTCGGTTTCGCCTGCCACGCCGCTCAGCGAGATCGCCGATGTGCTCGAACGCCTTCATATCAAGCGAGTGCCCGTGCTGGATCAGGGCAAGCTCGTGGGTATCGTCAGTCGTGCGAACCTGATACGCGCGCTGGCGAGTGCCGCGCGGCCGGATCAGGCGGGGCTCGCTTCGGACGAGACCATCCATCGCAATGTGTTGCACGCGCTCGATGGGCATCGCTGGGCTATGGCGGCGGAAAACGTCGTCGTCAAGGAAGGGATCGTCCACTTCTGGGGCACCGTGAATTCGGAGGAAGAGCGCAAGGCGATACTCGTTTCCGCGGAGCGTGTGGCGGGCGTCAAGGGTGTCGAGGATCACCTCGGCTACCCGGTGGTGTTCACGCCGATGTGAGGAATGTGGCGGTTTAAGGCGTGGGGAAGGCTGGGCCAGCAACGTGACTGGCCCAGTTTCTTTTTGTCGGCCTCGCTCTCGTCGGCCAGCGTCGCGGCGAATTCGCTTTCTTGCGCAAGGGGAAGTCAGGGGGAAATCGGGGATGGCATGGACCGCACCGCCGGAGCCATGTCGGGAAAACGTGGCTCACGCAGACGTGGCTATCCGCGCGAGATGATTTACGCCGGAATGCGCGCGTCGTTTGCCTGCTTTTCCTGCCCGGATGGCGCCGTACGCGCAGGCACGAGCAAAACGGGACAGCGCGCGCAGCGCAGCACGCGCTCCGCAACGCTGCCCAGCATGAGGCGGCGCACGCCGCGGCGCCCATGCGTGCCCATGACGATCAGATCGGCTCGCCAGTCAGCCGCGGCCCGCTCGATGCATTGCGCCACGTCTTCCGCAGGCAGTTCGACCTCGATCGAGCGCGACGTGCCTTTCACGCCTTGCTGCGCCATACGCGCATCGGCATCGGCACGAATCACGCGACCTTCCTCGATATAGGCGTCGCGCACGATCGAAGGATCGTATCCCGGCACGTCGTACGCGATGACAGGGAGGTCGACCACATAGAGCGCTTGTAGTTGCGCCCCGGTTTCGAGTGCGAGCCTGATGGCGGTGTCGAGGGCGTGAGAGGCGGTCTTGCTGCCGTCAAGGGCAACCAGAATGCGCGAGTACATGGTAAGGGCTCCGTTTGTATCCGTCTGATAACGACGCGAGGCGTGTGGCGCTTCGTCAATGGGACATGAGTACCGGCACGGTCATCGTGGCAAGGATCGAGCGCGTGGCGCCGCCGAGGACGAGTTCCTGCAGGCGCGCGTGTCCGTATGCACCCATCACGAGCAGATCGTAGCCGCCGTCGGCCGCGTAACTGAGCAGCGCGTCACCGGTGGATTCAGTTGCGGCGCGATCGAGTCGCGTGATATCGACTGCTGTTGCGCCATGGCGCGCAAGCATGGCCGCGAGGTCGGCACACGAGGCCTGGGACTCGGCGGGCGTGAAGGTCGAGGAAGCGGCCACGATGGTCACGTGGGCCGCCCGGGCGATGAAAGGCAAGGCGTCGTGAACCGCGCGAGCGGCCTCGCGGCTGCCATTCCAGCCCACGAGCACGCGTTCGCCGATCGACTCGAAGCTGCCTGTGTATGGCATCAACAGCACAGGGCCGCCCGCACCCAGAAGCACGGCTTCCGGAAAGTGTTCGGCAATATAGGATTCCGGATCGTCCTGATCGGTTTGCCCGAGGATCACGAGGTCAGCGGTCCGGCTGCGCTGCATGACCGCCGCGACCGGGTCCCCCTCTGGGGCCACCCAGCTGCCATCGACCTGCGCGCGCGACAGTTCGGCGCGAAAGAGGCGTTCGATTGCGCCGCGTTGTTCGCGGCGCAGCTTGCGGTGCGTGTCGTAATAGTCGGCCGTGCCGGCCATCACGTAAAACTCGCGAGGGTGCGGCTCGAACGCTGCGAAGAGTCCATCGAGATGCGCTCCGAACGTGCGGGCCAGCTTCAACGCAAGCGAGAGTCGCGCGCTTGCGCGTGCGCTCGTATCCATGTGCACCATGATTGTCTTGTAGCTCATCGTGATCTCCAGCGAACGGGGTGGTCGCGCCGCCTTTGGGGGCGGAGAAAGTGATTCGAGTCTAGAAACGGAGGGCTTATTGCGCTTGATTTGAATCAATCATCTCTTCGTATAGAGACGCGGCACGCCACGGATTTCGGAAAAAGGAGACATTGAGGCAGATCAATCGGAAACGGCAGTCCGTGCCTAGATTGAATACAGCGCGACTCATCGCAGGGTTGTGCGCCACGCAAGCCTAAAGGAGCAAGGCAATGAGCAATCTGACACGTTATGACCCGTTTTCCATGGAGCCTGTTTCGGACCTCTTCCAGGGGCTGTTTCGGCCGATGCGCGGCGCGCTGGCCGCCGAGGAGAGCGAACTCTCGACGATCAAGCTCGACGTCACCGAAAACGACAAGGCCTACACCGTCAAGGCCGAGATGCCGGGCATCGACAAGAAGGACATCGACGTAAAAATTGACGGGAATGTGGTTGCGATTCACGCGAAGGTCGAGCGCAAGACCGAGCAGAAGGAAGGCGAGCGAGTCATTCGCCGCGAACGTTATAGCGGCTCCTTTGCTCGCAGGTTCTCGCTTGCCAGTGATATCGACGAGAGCGGCGCAACCGCGCAGTATCAGGACGGCGTACTCTCGCTCACGCTGCCGAAAAAGGTGGCCGCTGAACAGAAGCGGCTGGAGATCCAGTGAGCGTCTGACGTCGTCGAGACGGGGGAGAGGGCGCGTCGATCCGTGCATGACAGCACGGTGCGCGCCTTTACGGCGCAGGGGCATTCGCTTTGCGCCTTTTTTGTGTTTGTGCAGCCCGGCTTGCTCGCGGCGCAACGCGTAGCGGGAGCATGAACGAGGGGGCAAATAATGAAACGATCGACTGCCACGGCCGCCGGAATGCAGCACGTTGCGCCCTATTCACGCCTCTATGTCTTGTTTACCGGAATGGAGCGCGTAGCCTCGCTGCTCGAATGCGTAGCGGGCTGGGCCGCTCATGGCGCGCACGTGCGTCTTGCGGGTCTTGCCCCTTCGGCCTCGCTGCCGGATTCGGATCAGCGGCCCGCGCAGCAGTGCTCCAATCGGATCACGCTGGCCGCGACGCTCGAAACCGCTCGCGAACTGCTGGTGCTACGCGGAATCGAGGCGGACTGTGAATTCCTCGGTACCGGGCCTGACAGCGCGGCGCGCAATGAAGCACTGGCGCGCGCAGTGCGCCTCTGGAAAGCCGACTTGACGATCGGGGCACCGGCCAATCCGGTAGCGCTCGCGGGCGAAACGGCCTCCCCGGTGCTGATGCTGCCCACACCCACCGCGCGCCACTGCTCGGTCCCACCCGGCCGCGTTTTCGTGGCGAGCGATGCAAGCGCGGCATCGGCTTGCGCCGTGCGTGAAGCGGCAAGGCTGGCCGCGCCGGGTACGCCAGTGCGCGTGGGTTATCTCGCGTGTGACCCGGCGGCGGCACAGCATCCCGAGGACTTCGACGCAGTCATCCTCGAAGCCGGGCACGAAGGCGAGTCAACGGCGCACGCGATCATTCAGGCGGCATTGCAGTGGCACGCGGATCTGCTGGTGCTCGGCACGCGTGGCGGCCATGAAGGTGGCCGGTGGCGTTACGCAAGCGTCGCTGCCGAAGTCGCGCAGCGCACGGTGCTGCCGCTACTCCTCGTGCCGCAAGGCTCGACAACGTTGATGCTGACGTGACTGCAGACCCAGGACGCGGCCACGCATTGTGCCGCGATGGTTGTCGTCCGGCTGAACTGGATACGTTCATGGAACTCCGCTCGAAACCCTTCCAGCGCCTCATTGCCACTGCCGAGGGCGGGGGCGGTCTCGCTCCGCTTGCGGCGTTTGCCAGCCGCCTTGCAAGTCGCGATGCGCCGATCAGGCTCGTCGAACTCGTCGCCGATCCCGCCGCCCTGTTTCCCTCGCTCGAGCTGGGGCTGCCGGGCCGTGCCGGGACCCACGCGGCCATGGTCCGTCACGCAGAACTCGACTTGCGCGACGCGTCGAATGCATTGGCATTCGAGCGGCGCGAACCGGACGTCCAACTCCTTGATCTCTCGGTGCTGCATACCAAAGCGCCGGTCGCCCTTGCGCGCGCTGCCGACGCTTTCGACGCCGATCTGGTAGCACTCGCCGCGCATCACCGCGGGCAACACTGGGCCTGCAGGCTCGACCCCGAGGAAGTCGCGTACGCGACGAGGCGCACGTTGCTCTATGTGCCGTCGCAATTACTTGCGCTGGACGAACCTCCGCTTGCTCGCGCGTTGATTGCGGTCGACGGAAGCGCGAGCGCCTATGCCGCGCTTCAACTCGCAGTTGGATGCCTGCCGACCGAGGTGGAATTGCGCGTGATCTACGTCGTGGAACGCACACTCCGTGTGGCAGGGCGAGGACTCGACCATCTGTTCGAGGACGACCGCGCCAGTACGCTTGCCCGTGCCGAAGCGCTCGTTGCGTCCTGCGGCACCCGGGTATCGCTTGCGGCGCTGGCGACGTACGACGAATTCGACGACGTCGCCAGCACGATTCTGCGCGAGGTGCGTGGCTGGCGCGCGGATCTTCTCGTTATCGGCTTGCAAGGGCGGCGCGTGCGGGCGCAGGCGTTGCCCGGCAGCGTGGCGTCACATGCCCTGCGCGACGCTGGCTGCCCGGTTTTCGTTGCGGCGCCGGCGAGTCGCGCAACGAAACAGGCGCTGGCGACGCACGCCCTCGGTATCGCAGCGCGGTGAGCGGCGCGAGTCAGGTTGACGTGCATCAACTGCCGCAGGCTGCCCGGTCTTATTCTGAAATCAATCGCAGGTCCAGTCGCTTACCCTCACGTCTCAAGGAGAACGCAATCATGTCACTTACCGGCCATGTCGATTCGGACGCCTGGAGCGTCCAGGCCATCACGTCGCCGGATCCGCACGGCGGTTTTCACTGCGAAGTGAGCGTTATGCATGGTCCGCAAATGCAGCGCTTCTCCCACGCATTCACGCATCATCGTGTGTTCGAAACCGAACGAGAGGCGGTGCTCGAAGGGCTGCGCGAAGGCATGGTGTGGATCGACCTGAAAATCCGCCACGCGTTCGAACTGTAGTCAGACCTGGCTGGTGGCGTGAACGAGCCATCGGGCAGCGACAATGCTGTTTTTTGAAGGGGCGCGGTGATGGGACTCGGGATGCAAATCGTTTATCTGGGTTTCGCCGGTTCATCTGCCCTCGAGGCGGAGGCGGGCATTCAGTTGCTGCGCCTCGAGCGGTTCAGCGGCGTGCTGGCAGGTTGTCATCTCGCGATCGAGCGGATGCACCCCTTGCAGCGCGGAATCTGCCAGCCGGCCTATGACGTTCGTCTCGACCTCGTTTCAACTGCGAGGGAACTCGCGCCGCTCGACCATTGCGAGGGTGACGACCCAGTGGCCGCCATGCGCGCGGCATTCGACGCGGCCGAGCGCCAACTCAATTCAGCCGCGCCCGCACGTGTCGTTTACCCAGGCGGTGCATCGCGCCGCGATCACTGATCAACGCGACGCCTGCGAGGGAAGCACCATCAGGCTTCGTCGGCGAAAAGGCCATCTTCGGGATCGGGCACGCTCTCGTCAATACATTGCACGCGCCAGCGTGCTTCGAGCGGCCCGGCGCTCGTGCCCGCATGCAAGTGTGCGGCGCCACCTTCGCCTTCGAATGGACCGTCGCTCGCTCCAAGGTCCAGCGCTTCGAGCAGGCAAACCTCGCGCTGGTCTTCGCACGCCAGCAGGCTCGTGCCGCGCGGGGATGAGCAGCATTGCCCCCATTCGGGCAGCGTCACGCCCGCATGACCTTCGCGGGACCATTTCCTCTCCTCCGTGTCGATCCAGATGATCGCGTAAGCAGAAGGGTCGAACTGCTCGAAACTGTCGAGATGGACTGTGACGCGCATGGAGGCACTCCTTTAGAACCGTTGTGCAGTTACTGGCTCAGTACCCACTGAACGAGCGTATGCGCGTCCTCGCCCGATAGCGGGCCGCCGCGGTCTGCGGGCAGGGGCATGGCCATATCGCCCCAATGTGCTTTACCGCCATGCCTGAGCTTGTCTTCAAGCATGACGTTGGCATTCGGCTTGTCGCGGTAACGTTCGGCAATCTGGTGAAACGACGGCGCGAGAAATGGCGCATCTGACGTGTGGCAGAACATGCAGTGCTGCTGATCGACGAGTTCGGTGGGTTCGACGACCTGTGCGTGCGCAGCAACGGTATACAACGCGGCAGCGCACACCGCTGCGGCGTAAAACAGGGTCACGCTCGCGCGGCGGTAGAAAGACGGATTCACCGGGACGCAAGCAACAGGCATGGGAATGCGTGGCATTGAATCTCTCCTCGAGTGTGGCCGGAAGACCGCCGGCCAGATTCATGGTGTCATCGGCGCCCTTTATCCCGTTGATATGTGTCAATCGCCAGCGGATTCCGCTTACAGGTGTTTGCGTCAGGATGTCATGAAAAAAAGCGGCGCCGGGTACCAGGCGCCGCAAAAACATACGCATCAGCGATGAGGCTTACTGCGCCAACACCAGTGAGCGGTCCCAACGCCGCGATTCGTGCACCACACCTTGCGTCACACGCGCGCGAGTCCCTCGACGTCGACGACGCGAATCTGCTTGCCGTTCGGTTCGACGAGGCCTTCGCGCTGAAAGCGCGAGAACATCCGGCTCACCGTTTCGAGCTTCATGCCGAGGAAACAGCCGATTTCCTCCCTGCTCATCTTCAGGTTGAATTGCGCGCCGGAGTAGCCGCGCGCCTGGAAGCGCGCCGCGAGATCGAGCAGAAACGTGGCGAGGCGCTGTTCGGCGGTCATCGTGCCGAGCAGCATCATCAGGCTGGATTCGCGCACGATCTCGCCGCTCATGAGCTGGTAGAGATGGCGCTGCATGCGCCGGCTCTCGCGGCAGAACGCTTCGAGCTGACCGAACGGCATGATGCAAACCGTGCTGTCTTCGAGTGCGATGGCGTCGCAGCTGTGTGTGCCGGAGCAAACGCCGTCGAGCCCGAGCGGCTCGCCCGGAATCTGGAAGCCCGTGACCTGCTCGCGCCCGTCCCGATGCATGACGACCGTCTTGAACGATCCGGTGCGTACGGCATAGAGGCTCTGAAAGGCGTCGCGCGCACGAAACAGCGTTTCGCCGCGGCGCACATTGCGCGTGGTGAGAACCACAGCGTCGAGTTGCTGGAGTTCGGTCGACGTGAGGTCCGGCGGCATGCAGACCGCGCGCAGCGAACAGGTCGAGCAGCGCGTAGCCGGCTGGCGCGGCGCGGCCTCGCGAACGGCTGGCTGCAGCGGCACCGCGTGCCAGCTCGCGGACGGCGGCGTAGATAGTGAGGTTTCGCAGTCGGGCTCGGCGTACATGATCGTCTCCAGTTCAGCGCGCGGGTGTGACGCGCTGTTTCACTAACGCTTCAATGGCTTCGCAGGCGGCTTCGAACTCGGACGTCTTGTCGAAGAAAAAATGGGCTCCCGCTCGTTGGCAGGCTGCGCGAAACGGTGCGCCGGAGTGATTCGTCAACACGACCGTCACGACCGAGGGTTGCTCGAGAGCAAGCAGGGAGAGCAATTCGATGCCGCTGCCGCTCGCGAGCCTCACATCGACCACCGCGACGTCGGCACCGCTTTGCGCGATGCCGGTCAGGGCGCTAGCCGAATCCTCGGCTTCGCCAATCACGCTCACATCCGGAATAGCCGACAACGCCTCGGCGATTTTCCTGCGCACCGCAGTCGCATCCTCGACGAGGAAGACCTGCAGGCGCTGACGGACAGGACTGGCTTTCATGTAGCCAGTATTGGCAACGCCGCCTCAAAAAAATATCGGCGGCGATGGAAATTGACGTACGCGGAACGGAAGACGTGTAGGGCGATTCCTACAGTCATGCGGCAATCGGCCGCGACACCCCAGCGTCAGGCCGAGCGTCAGGCTTCGTCGGGATCGTCGACGAGCTTGTGCCGCATCGCGTAGCGCACGAGCGCGGCTTCGTGCGGCATCTGCATCTTTTCGAGGATGCGCACCTTGTAGGTGCTGACGGTCTTCGCGCTCACGCAAAGCTCTTGCGCTATTTGGGTAATCGTCTGGCCGGCCGCGATACGCCGGAATACCTCGAACTCGCGGTCGGAAAGCCGCTGGTGGGGAAGCGTGTCGGCGGGCTCGTTCAGGCTCTGCGCGAAGCGCTCGGCCAGCGTCATGCTGATGTAGACTCCACCGGAAGCAATCTTCGTCACGGCGGTGACCAGCTCCGTGCTGGCGCATTCCTTGGTGAGATAACCCGAAGCCCCCGCCTTGAAGGCGCGCACTGCGTATTGCTGCTCCGCATGCATGGTCAGCACGAGAATGCGCAATTCGGGTTTTTCGTCCTTGATCTGCTTGACGAGATCCACGCCGCTGCGTCCCGGCATCGAGAGGTCGAGCACCAGGACCTGGGCTGCGCGCTCACGCACGAGCGCGAGTGTGGTCGCGCTGTCGCAACTTTCCCCTATGACTTCGAACTGGGTGTCGCGCGCGCTTTCCAGTATGCGGCGCAGACCGTCGCGCATAAGCGCATGGTCGTCGGCGATGATCACCTTGATCATGAAGCGGCCTCTTCGGGCAGGAGAGCATGGAGTGCGAACGTGATCGTCATGGCAAAACCCTTGTCGGGCGCTGTGTCGATTAGAACGGTGCCGTCGAGCATGCGGGCGCGCTCGCGAATGCCAAGCAGGCCGAACGACTTGTCCCGCAAGGCGTTGCGCTGCGGGCCGGTGGGATCGGCTGGGTCGCCGGTCGCACCAAGCCCGTCGTCTGCGATGCGCAGGACGCAGATTGGGCCGTCCACCTTGAGTGTAATCTCGACCAGGCTCGCTTCGGCATGGCGGGCGACATTGGTCAGGGCTTCCTGAACGATACGAAAGAGTGCAGAGGAAGCGGCGTTTGAAAACATCGTGGCGTCGGCGTCCAGATCATGCTCGACGGCAATACCGTAACGGCTCGTGAAGTCGTTTGCCAGCCACTCGATGGCCGGCACGAGGCCGAGGTCGTCGAGCATGACCGGCCGCAGGTCGGCCGCGATACGCCGCAGGGCCGCCACCGTCGCATCGATCAGGTTGCGCATGCCGGCGATGCGCGCGGGGACGTCGGTGGCGTTGTCCTCCCCGAGCCTGCGCTCGAGCGTGGAGAGATCAATCTTGAGCGCGGTGAGCTGCTGGCCGAGATCATCGTGCAGCTCGCGCGCAATGCGTGTTTTTTCGGCCTCGCGCACGTTCTGGAGATTGGCCGATAGCTCGCGGAGCTCTTCGCGCGAACGCTTGAGCGCTTCCTCCGCGCGCACGCGTTCGGTGATGTCGCGCAACATGACCGTGAAAAGCTTGCCTGAGTCGTCACGGATCTGCGAAATCGATGCTTCGATGGGAAACTCCTCGCCGTTAGTGCGCAGCCCGTGGAGCACACGTTGCGGACGGCCCATCTGGCGCTCGGTGACGCCGGTCTCGCCAAACTGTTCGACATGCTGCGCGTGTGCAGCCCGAAACCGCTCGGGAATAAAGCGCGAAAGCGGTGAGCCGATCGCCTCCATGGCGGACAGGCCAAACACCTGTTCGGCGGCTGGATTGAAGATCACCACGCGCTGGGTTTCGTCGACAGTGACGATCGCCTCCATCGACGAGCGGATGATCCCCATCATGCGCGCTTCGTTGAGCCGCGCGTCGCCCGCGACCCGCTTGGGCACCAGGTTCGCGCGCATGAGGCGTTGCGTGAGAAACGCGAGCGCGGCGGCGCCGAGCGCACCGGCGAGCAGAATGGCCGTGGTGCACGCAGCTGCACCCGTGAGCAGAGGGCTGGCGTCGGCGCTGACGTCGAGTGCGAGCGTCGCGCCGCCAAACAGGAAGGAATCGCTGCGCTGGAACCGCATGCCGGGCATCACCTCGTCTTCTTCGCCGCGCTCACTCGTGTAGAGATCCAAAGGCGGCGATCCAATCCGGGCGCTAATCGCAAGTCCGGGATCGGCGGCGGCGAGCGGCGCAAACAGCCGCCGTGCGTCCAGCAAGGCGACCGCGAAGCCAATCACCTTCTGAGCATTGTTTTGTGCATTGGGCGCCGTCTCGTACACGGGCAGCCAGAGCGTGAGGAGCGCAGGCGCACCGGCCACCCCCGGCACCGCCGCGAGCGCGGCGGTGCCGGTTTCGGCGGCGTAGCTGCGCGCGGCACGCGTCGCTGAGGTCTCCACGAGCGCTTCTTCGGGCACGGTGGCGCTCAGCCCGGCCCATTGCGTCGTGACTCCTGCGCTGTCGGCCGCGCTTGCCGTCGGGTTTGCGTGCGGGGTGACGTAACCCAGTGCGGTAATCGCCGAACGGGAGTTGTCCAGATCGATCGCTGAAACGAAGCGTTTCCACGCCGCCGCATCGGGGTCAGGCGTTTGCGAGAGCGAAGCGCGGGCGCCGCGCACTATGGCCTCGTCGGCAATCAGCGCCTGCCTGAGCGTTGTCTGCAACGCCACTGCGCGCCGTGTGAACCGCTGTTCCGCCGCCGCTTGCCACTGCCGCGTAACGAACGTTGCGATCACGCCAGCCAGCGCAAAGGCCACGACGAACGCCAGTACCGCCGAGACGGCTGGATCGCGCAGGCGGGCGGCAATTGGCAGATGGGCGCCTTGTCCGGCGCGCATACGCGGGTCAGCGCCGGAGCCCATGACGTCTGTCCGGGGCGCGACGCTTGCGCGAAATCGATGCGTAGGCCATTCGCATAGGTAGTACCGACTCCAGTGGGAGGGACACCGGTATCCCGTGCCACGAGGGATGTATGCCCATTTTATGAGCCACCTGGAACAGTGTCCCAAAAAGTTTGGCACTTGTCCTGCCAGCACCCGCAGGGCGTGCAGTGCCCAGTGCCGTCTTCCGGAAGCCTTTCAGGGCGCCGCGCCTGCCCCCGGTGCGCACGCCAGTGCATCCGGTGGGCACGGCGGGCAGGGGTGGGTTCGCACGGATTCCTCGGCGAGTTCAACCGACTGACCGTATTCCGGCACGCAGCAATCCCAATGGAGCGTCTCGACGATGCGCCGACGCAAGGCGTCGGCCGCCGCGGGATCGCCGTGCGTGACGAACGTGCGAATGGGCGGGCACGTCATGCTGGCCAGCCAGCGCAGGGTCTCCCGGTAATCGCTATGTGCGGAGAGAGAGGTGATCGAGGAAATCTCGGCGCGCACGCGCACGTAGTCGCCGTGCAGCTTGATGGCGGGCGCGTGGGCCTCGAGCGCCGCGCCGCGCGTGCCGGGGGCCTGGTAGCCGACGAGCGCGATCGTGTTGCGCGGGTCGGAAGCGTACAGATTCAGATGATGCAATACCCGACCTCCCGTCGCCATGCCGCTGCCGGCAATGATGACCATCGGGCCGTGGCGACCGGCAATGGCCTTCGATTCCTCCACGGTTCGAGCCATGAACGCCGCATGATCGATGGCGTGCAACTGCGACACCGTCAGCCGATGGTCACCCATGTGACCTCGGTAAAGCTCGGTCACGCTGATTGCCATCGGGCTGTCGAGGTAGACCGGGACATTGGCCATGCGCCCGGACTGTTTCAATCGCGCGATGTAGTAAAGAACTTCCTGCGCGCGTCCCACGGCGAAGCAGGGCATCACCACGATGCCGCCACGCGCGAAAGTGCGCGCGAACATCTCGGCAAGTTCGTCCTCGGGGTTGAGCGCGTCGTGCAACCGGTCGCCGTAGGTCGATTCGACCACCAGGTAGTCCGCATGCACAGGCGGCGATGGCGCGCGAACGATGGGATCGTCGGGGCGCCCGAGGTCGCCGGAAAACGCAAGCACCGTATGCCCGTTGCACAGCACGACGCTCGCCGCGCCTAGGATATGGCCAGCTGGCAGCAGCCGAAACGTCAATTGCTCGCCGAGCGCAACGGGCTCGTCGAACGGGCGCGGCGCGATGAGCCGCAATGCCTGTTCGGCGTCCTCCAGGGTGTAGAGCGGAAGGGCGGGATGGTGTTTGGAGAAGCCGTGGCGGTTCGCAAACGCCGCGTCTTCCTCCTGCAAACGTGCGCTGTCGCGCAGCATGATGCCGCACAGGTCCGCTGTTCCGGGCGTGCAATAGACGGGGCCGCGATAGCCGTTGCGCGCGAGGACTGGCAGGTAGCCGCAGTGGTCGATATGGGCGTGCGTGAGGATCACTGCGTCGAGCGAGTCGGCTGGAAAGGGCAGTGGATCCCAGTTGCGCAGGCGCAGGTTTTTGGTGCCCTGGAAGAGCCCGCAATCGATCAGCACCCGCTTGCCCGCCGCCTCCAGCAGGTAGCGCGACCCGGTGACCGTCTGTGCCGCGCCCAGAAACGTCAGCTTCATCATGCTCTCCTCGCTTCACGCGCCACGTGCGCGCCTGACATCGATTGGAGCGCGTGCCAGCTCGGCAGCTTTGACTTGCATCAGAGGAACGGGCTTCGCCTCTCCTTGAGGCAGATCAATCGAAGCACGCGGGGCGATTCATACATTGGAGTGAATGGGTGGCCCGCAGTCGCGGGCCGGTTCTCGGACGGGGGCGAAAAATGTCGAGCAGGTTGTCCTTTGGCTGGGCGCTTGGTCTGGTGCTGTTGATCGCACCGCTTTCGGCCTGTACCACGTACAGCGACATGCACCACGACGAAAATGTTGCGTTTCGTCGTTCGGAGACCGAACTGGAAGCTCGGCGAGAGCAGAGCGCGATCAAGTGCGCCACGCCCGAAGACTGCGCAGAGGCCTGGAACCGTACCCAGCGCTTCGTCCAGCGGCACTCCCCCACGCCTATCGAACGTGCGACCGACGAAACGATCGAGACACGCGTGCCGCATGAATTCGGCATTGCCTACTTCTGGGCGGTGCGGCAGATGGCGGAGGACGGGACCACGACAATCAGGCTCAAGGGCTTGTGCCGCGGCATGTACAGCACCGACAACGGGCCCGGATGGCTCTACGCGCGCTGCGCCGAACAGCTCGAGCAGGCGCAGCTCGAATTCGTTCGCGAAGTGAGTGGCGTCAGATGAGCGAATGGGGATGTTTGCTAGCGTGCAGCGCCAGTGAGCGCCGAATGAATGTCCAGCGGCAAGCGAAGCTCCGCCGAAATCGTGACGCCCGTGCCAGGACGGCTCTCAACCGTCAGCAAGCCGCCGAGCTGCAAAATACGTTCGCGCATGCCCATGAGCCCGAATGCATCAGGACGTGCCGCCGCAAGCGGGTCGAAGCCGACGCCGTCGTCGCTGACGCGAAGCCTGCAATCTTTCGCGTCGTTCTCAAGCTCGATAGTCACACGGTGCGCGTGAGCATGGCGCGCGACATTCGTCAGCGCTTCCTGAACGACGCGAAAGAGGGCCGTTGCCGCGAATTCGCCAAGATCAGGCTCCGAGATAGCCAGTTGACACTGGATCGTCACGCCGTAGCGGCTCTGAAAGTCCTCTGCCAACCATTCCAGCGCGGCCTGCAGCCCGAGATCGTCGAGCATGGCGGGACGCAGGTCGGCGGCAATGCGCCGGACCGCTACAGCAAGCGCGTCGATCTGCGTGCCGATCTGTGCGATGGCCTCCAGTTCACCGTGCATTTGCGTCGGCAATGCATGCGCGAGTTCGGTCCCGTGGAGGGTGAGCGCCATCTTCAGTGCTGCGATCCGCTGTCCGAGATCGTCGTGCAGTTCGCGGGCGATGCGCTTCTGCTCATTCTCGCGCGCCTGCTGGGTGAGCGCCGACGCCGCATGAGCGCGCTCGAGTTCTTCGAGCCTGCGCCGCTCGGTCATGTCCCGCGTAATCTTGGCGAAACCGACAAGCACATCCTGGTCGTCGTGCACAGCGGTGATGACGACGTTCGCCCAGAAGCGGCTACCGTCCTTGCGTACCCGCCAGCCCTCGTCCTCAATGCGCCCGTAAAGCGCCGCAGCCTCCAGCAGGCGCGAGGGCTTGCCTGAGGCGATATCGTCCGGTGTGTAGAACACGGAGAAGTGCTGACCGACTATTTCATCTGACGAATAGCCTTTGATGCGTTGCGCGCCCGGATTCCAGCTCGCAACGCGTCCGCCTGGGTCGAGCATGAAAATGGCGTAGTCGCGTACAGCGTCGATCAGGAGACGATACCGGTCGACGATCGCAATATCGCTCTCGTTGCGTGCAAGCCAGGACTTGGGCTCTGCCGTTTGCATGTAGCGCTCCGGAAGATTGGCCGAATCTCCAGGTATCGTGCGCATCCTGGTGTGCCAGGCGTGTCACGCCGATAGGGCGCATGGTAAGGCAAATTGCTTGCTGTAGCCTGACAGACCGCACGCCGCGGGTTTCCCGCGGTCTTGTACGTGTTGACGCTTACGCCACGACCTCGCTGAGCGGCCGGCGCGGTGACGGTGCATCCGGCGTACCGTGCCCGATGCGCAGCAGAAGCTGCGGACACGCGGCTTTCGGCATGCCGAGGAGCGCACTGAGCTGCGCGCGGAGTTCGACCACCTCGATGGGCTGATTCAGATAGGACGCGCACAGGCCGTGCGAAGTCAGCACAAGCAGCACCCTCTCGAGCGCCTCGCCGGCGGCGAGCCACGCCTGCGCGTCGTCGACGCTCGTCGCGATGCACAGCAACAGGGGCGATCCTGCCGCGAGCTGCCGGTGGGTCGCCGCCACCCCGCCACCCACGTCGAATGTGCGTATCGCGGAGGCGACGAGCGGTGTTGCGAAGTCGAGCAGGGAACCCAGTCCGGCCGCATAGGCCGGCATGCCGTCGCCAGTGTGGCGCGGGTGGATCCATTTCGCCAGTTCGCGGCGAAACCTCGGATCGGCGAACTGCCGGTGGTCGGCTTCGGCGACGAGATCGGCGATTGCCTCGCGCGTTCTGGCTTCGGTTGCGCAGGCAACTTCGACACCCTCCGCGCGGGCCGCTTCGACCAGTTCGTGTTCGACGGCTGCCGAGACCGGCGCCGGCGAAAACGGTTGACGTGTGGTGACCCTCAGGGAAATTGCACTGACGAGCGGAGCCAGCTCCGCGCCGACGGGCCGCTCACGAAGCAGGCGCACATCGGCGAGCAGGTCGGGATCGAGGCTCGTTGGAAAGAGCGTGATCGCATAGCCAATGCCTAAGCTCGCGAGCGCCACGCGCAGATTGAAGAGCGCCGCGCCGCAACTGATGATCAGTTCCCGATCGAACGGATCGACAACGGGCAGCGCCCGCAGACGGTCGGCGCACAGCAGGATCCGGTCGTGGCTGGGGACGAATCGCCACGGCTGGCTGTTGTGGCTCGAGGGGGCGAGCGTGGCGTGGCGCACGGCGTAACGCAACGCGTAGTCGTCGAGCTTGTCGAGCGGTGTGGCGCTGGCGGCAGGGTCGTGTGGATGGTCGAGCATGGTGAATTCCCGCCTCTTTAAAGGTGCTGCGCGCCAGATGGATTCAATGGGACATGAGGACCGGAACCGTCATCGCTTCCAGCAATGTGCGCGTCACGCCGCCGAGAACACTTTCATGAACCCGGGAATGCGCATAAGCGCCTGCCACGATCAGGTCAGCGTGCAGGTCGCTGGCGCGGCTGAGCAGCGTCGCTCCGGTCAGGACCCCGGGATCCTTCGCACTTTCGTGAAACGACGCCTGCACGCCGTGCAGATCGAGCCATGCGGCTGCCTCGATGGCTTCGCTCTCGGCGCGCGCGCGCTGCGCGCCACGGTGCGAGGAGACGACTTCGATCGAGACGGACTGGGCACGCTGTAATAACGGAAACGCGTCGGATACGGCGCGCGCCGCCTCACGGCTGCCGTCCCAGGCGACCAGAATGTTTTGCGCGAATTCCGTGAAGGCGCCGGAATAGGGAACCACGACGGCCGGTCGTCCGGCGGTCATCAACAGATCCGCGACGAAGCCGCCTGTGCTTTGAGCGACCCAAGCCGCGGCTTCTGGCTGCCCCAGCACGAGCAGGTCGGCATGGCGAGCGTGCAGTGTCGCGATCGCGGCGTCGCAAGGCTGCGGCGCGCGCCACTCGGCAATGCGGCCCGCACGCTCCGCAGCGAGGAGAAAGCGTTCATGCGTTCGCGCAAGGCGCGCCTCTGGCGTTGGCGCGGCTTCGGAGGTTTCCCGGTGCGCATGCGACACGTACAGTCCGGTCAGATGCGCATCGAAGCGTTCCGCCAGGTCGAGCGCGAGCGCAAGGCGCACCGCGCACTGTTCCGAGTCGTCCAGATGAACGAGCAGGCTCTTGTAGCACATGGCGATTTTTCCTTGAACCTGAGCGAATGCGCCGGGCAACGCAGGCGCACGATACGCTCAATGCGACATCAAAACCGGGATCGGCATTGACCCGAGCACGGTCTGCGTGACGCCGCCGAGCACGAGCTCCTTCCAGCGCGCGTGACCGTATGCCCCCATCACGAGCAGGTCGCTGCCGACTTTGCCCACGCGCGAGAGAAGGGCATCGGGAATCGACACCGTGGGGGGCGTGTGCAAATGGGTAACTTCCACGTCAATGCCGTGGCGCGCGAGGACGAGTGCAATGTCGGCGCCTGGTATGCGGCCTTCCCGCTCGGCGTTAAGGGTGACGACCGTGGTATGCGCGGCCAGCCGCATGAAGGGCAGCGCGTCGTACAGCGCGCGCGTGGCCGATTGACCTGCGTCCCACGCAACGACGATCCGTTCGCCCACAGTGGGAAACGTCCCGACATAGGGCACCCATAGCACCGGCCGTCCCGCTGCAAGCGTCACCTGGATCTGCAGGCGGCTTCTGGGTGATGCGTCAGGATCGTTTGGATCGCTTTGGCCCACCACGATGAGATCCGCAAACGGCGAGAGGGCGAGCAACTCATGCTGGGCGTGATGCGTGGCAGTACGCCAGGTGCCTTTGAGGTTCGCCTGCGAGAGTCCGTTGAGGAACTGATGTTCGAGCGCTCGGCGCTTGTCTTCCCGGGTCCGGAAGCGATACCCCGAATCGAGCGTGATCGACCATGCGCTTTCATGGTCAATCGTGACTGGTGCGAATAGCGCATTGACGTGGGCGCCGTGCTGCCGCGCAACAAGCAATGCAAGATCGATGCATGCGCTCGCGCGCTCGCTGCCGTCCAGATGAACAAGGATGCTGCGGTACTCCATGATCGGCGCTCCACGATTGAGAAAACCGCGAACCAGAGTGGCGTGGGATCAGTCTAGGTTCGGCCAGGGAGTCGCAATTGATTTGAGTCAAACCCTCGCGGATACGGATGGCTTCCGCTGCGCAGGCCTCCGATTGATGCACATCAATCGCGAGCGACTGCGCCTTTTTATAGTGGAGCGACATCTCGATCGTGCCGATCCGCGGCCGATCACCCATCTGCGAGGAGAAGCATGATGCGCAAGGACCGGATTGCCTTTGTGAGCGGCGGAATGGGAGGGCTCGGCGCCGCCATTAGCCGGAAACTGTACGACGCTGGCATGACCGTGGTCGTTTCCCATTCGGAACAGAATGACCACGTGGTGACGTGGCTGCACGGCGAACGCGAAGCAGGACGCACATTTCATGCATTCGGGCTCGATGTTGCCAGCTACGACTCATGCGAGGAGGGCGCGCGAAAGGTGATCGCGGAGTTCGGCGGCGTTGATGTGCTCGTCAACAACGCGGGCATTACCCGCGACGCGAGCTTCATGAAACTTTCCAAGCCCGAGTGGGACGCCGTGATGCACACGGATCTCGACAGCATGTTCAATCTGACGAAGCCTTTCCTGCCAGGCATGTACGAACGGCGGTTCGGCCGCATCGTGAACATTGGTTCCGTGAATGGTTCGCGTGGGGCCTTCGGGCAGACGAACTACTCGGCGGCAAAGGCCGGCATTCATGGATTTACGATGTCGCTCGCGCTCGAAGTTGCGAAACGCGGTATCACTGTGAACACGGTGTCGCCAGGCTATCTCGCTACCGCCATGGTGGAAGCGGTGCCTCAGGAGGTCATGGATACGCGCATCCTGCCGCAAATTCCCGTCGGGCGCCTTGGCCGGCCGGAGGAGGTGGCGTCGCTGGTTGCGTACCTGTGCTCAGACGACGGCGCATTCGTAACAGGCGCAAATTTTGCCGTCAATGGCGGCATGCACATGGAGTAGGGCACGTGCGATTTGCGCGCCCTGGATCGCGAGGTGGCGGGCTATGCGCGCCGAACTCAGGGCGCGCCGGCCGCCACAAGGGCGTCGCGCAGCGCGGCAGCGAAGCGCTGGAACGCATGCAGCGAGCCCGCCACGCTTTGATACTTCTCGCGGCCTATCTGACCGTCGAGCGTGACGAGCAAGCCGGCGGTACGGGCGAGCGCGAGCAAGGTTTCGGGATCGTCGGTGGCGCTGGCGTTCGGGCGCGTTGCGGCGATCGGCGTGCGGATTTCGACGGTGGACATGTCAACACTCCTGGCAACGGATGGAGTCAAGCGGCTGCGGTGGTACGTCTCCAGTATGTAACGCCGCCGGACGCGTTCCAATGAGCGGCCGCTGAAACTGGCGTAAGCAATTTACTTGGTGTGTAGGCAAACGCCTACGAAGGGGGGAAGGTGGTTGAGATCCTGACACTTACGCTGAACCCTGCCGTCGACGTATCGACGGCAGTGGAGCGGGTCGTCGATACGCACAAGCTGCGTTGCGACGCCGCGCGCCGTTATCCGGGAGGCGGCGGTCTCAATGTCGCCCGCGTGATCCAGCGGCTCGACGGCCGCGAGACGAACTGTCTCGCGCTGTACCTAGCGGGGGGCACTTCGGGGAGTCTGCTCGAACAGATGCTCACAGCGGAACGTGTCCCAGGTCGACGGCTACGCATCGCAGGCGAGACGCGCGAAAACTTTTCCGTCACGGAACGCTCGACGGGCCACGAATTCCGTTTCGTCCTACCAGGGCCGCAAGTCAGCGCCGATGAGTGGTCGGCGACGTTAGCCGCTCTCGATGCGCTTACGCCCGCGCCGCGCTATCTCGTGCTGAGCGGCAGCCTGCCGCCAGGACTGCCCCACAAGGCATATGCCGACCTGACCCGCTGGGCGAACCTGCGTGGCATCCGCGTGGTGCTCGACACCTCGGGGCTGCCGCTCGCGCTTGCACTCGACGCGGGCGTCTATCTCGTGAAGCCCAGCCTTGCCGAACTTGCGGCTCTGGCGGAGCAACCTCTCGCCGATGAGGCCGCATGGCTGTCCGCTGCGCGGCAACTCGTCGATAGCGGTCGCGCGCAGATCGTTGCGTTGACGCTGGGGGAACGCGGCGCGCTGCTCGTCACGTCAGACGAAACGATTCGCGTGCCAGCGCTGACCGTGACCGTATCAAGCGCAACCGGCGCTGGCGACAGCTTCCTCGCGGGGCTGCTGATCGCGCTGCGCCGCGGCGACACCCTGCGGGACGCCGCACGTCTAGCACAGGCGGCGGCCTCCGCGACCTTGCTATCGAGCGGCACGGCGCTGTGCGACGCGCAAGAGGTGGAGCGACTCTACGTCAGCACGCAGGAGGTGGTGTGACGCGGCAACAGTGAAGCCCGTAAGCCCGCCGCGACCTGATGCCCTCGGCGGGGCCGCGGGCGCGCTTGCTTCAATGTGACATCAGCACCGGAATGGTCGCCGATTCGAGCAGGGCGCGCGTCACCCCGCCAAGCCATTGCTCTTTCCACTGCGGATGACTGTAGGCCCCCGCAACGACGAAGTCGCAGCCGTTCGAAGCAACCCAGGAAAGCAGGGCGTCAGCGGCTGTTTCGTCGGTATCGCTGATCACCTCCGCAAAATCGACGTTGACCGCGTGCCTTGCCAGCATAAGGTCGATCTCCCTGCCTCGGGCACCCAGCGCCGCGAGCCGTTGTGTATCGCCAGTGCGGATGCGCAGCACCGTCACACGTCCGGCACCCATCAGAAACGGCATGGCGTCGTGCACGGCGCGGGCAGCTTCGCGACTGCCGTCCCACGCGATAGCGATCGACTTACCTGCTGGCCGCAGGGCTCCGGCATAGGGCAAAACCAGCACAGGCCTGCCCGAAGTCAGCACCACGGCTTCCAGAAAGCACTTGCGCAACGCCCGTGAATTGTCATTGGGGCCCGCCTGACCGGCGATCAGCAGATCGGCGTGACGGCTGCGCCGGATCATGGGCTGTTCGGCATAGTCGTCGAATGCGATCCATTCGCCGTCCAGGCCGTCGCCGCGCAGCGCATGACGAAAGGCCTCCTCAGCCGCGTCTCGCTGGCCACGCCGCGCGTCGCACCAGGCGTCGTAATAGTGAGCGCTGCCGGCGATTGAAAAATATTCCCGGGCCTCAGGCAGGAATGTTGTGTAAAGCCCGATGAGAAGCGCGTCGAATTGCCTGGCCAGTTCGAGCGAAAAGCCCAGCCGCGCCTGAGCGCGATCGCTGGAGTCGAGGTAGGTGAGTACGGTTTTGTACGACATGGCAGCGTCTCCTCCGGGGGATCGAAACCGGCTAGCGCTTCTATTAGTCCTCCCGGCGTGCTTCGTTCATTTGACGCACGTCAAAAGGACTCGACCGCCGTGCCCGAGAATCGGCTCACGGCCACAATCGCAGTCGGTGTGGCATGGCCAGTCATCATCTTCAACCCAGGGCCGCTCAATCATGGCTAAACGGTTCGTCATGCCGGGTATCCTGCGCCTCGCGTTCAAGCTGCTCGTCAACGACAGTGCCAAATTCACGGCGCTCCTGATCGGCATTACGTTCGCCGTGTTCCTGATGGTCGAGATGATGTCGATGTTCGCCGGCATTCTCAATCGTTCGTCGTCCACGGTCATCAACGTCGGCGCGAAGATCTGGGTCATGGACCCCGCTGTGCAGACGATCGCCAGCAGCATCGGTATGCCCGACTACGTGCTCGACGCCGTGCGCAGCATCGACGGGGTGAAGTACGCCGTACCGCTGTATTCGGGCGCGGCGCTCGTCAAACTGCGCGACGGCACTTACCAGGCCACAACGGTCATTGGTCTCGACGACACCACGCTCTATGGCTGGCCGCGCATGAAGCGTGGGCGCATCGAAGATATTTACGCGGAGAACGGCTTTATCGCCGTGCAAGACGCCGAGTTCTACAAGTTGGGCAGCCCCGCGCCGGGCACTGACTTCGAGCTGAACGACCATCGTGCCGTCGTTGTCGGCATTGCGACAGTAGCGAGCAGCGGGCTCTTCGGCACGCCTACGCTCTACACCACATACAGCCGGGCCATCCAGTACATCCCTTCCACGCGCTACACCACGTCGTACATCCTCGTCGAGCCGAAATCGGAGCGCGATATCGCGCACATCAAGGCCGTCGTGGCCTCACTCGGCTATATCGCCTATACGAAAGAGGAGTTCATGCAGCGCATCGCCAACTTTTACAAGTACGAGACGAGTCTTGGCACCAATATTCTGCTGATGACCGTAATCAGCTTCATTGTCGGACTGTCGATTTCGGGTCAGACGTTCTACACCTTCATCCTCGAAAACCTCGAAAAATTCGGCGCGCTCAAGGCAATCGGCGCAAAGCGCCGGGAACTCGTTGCGATGATCCTGTTTCAGGCGGCGTTCACCTCGCTCACAGGCTATGGGCTGGGCGTGGGCCTGTGTGCCGCCTCCATCACACTCGCGCGACTGCGTATCCGCGACTACGCGGCGATGATCACGTATGGCAACCTTGTCCTGGCATTCGCCATGGTGGTGGTGATCGCCTCGCTATCGAGCTATCTCGGCGTGCGCCGCGTGCTGCGCATCGAGCCGTTCGATATCTTCCGGGGTTGATGCGATGACGGATTCGATCGCCATCGAGGCACGCGCGCTCGACAAATGGTTCGGCGAGGGGGCGGCGCGCACTCAGGCGCTGCAAGGCGTTTCCATGCAGGCGCACTTTGGTGAAATGGTCCTCATCGTCGGCCCGTCGGGCAGTGGCAAGACCACGCTGCTCAGTGTGATCTCCGGCATTCTGAGGCCCGATGGCGGATCAGTCTCGATCGACGGTGTGGACCTCTGGGCGCAGCCCGACGACGGGCTGGCCGACTTCCGGCTCAACCGCATCGGCTTCGTGTTTCAGGACTATCACCTGTTTCCGCGTCTCACGACGGCGGAGAACTTGGCGATTCCGCTCATTCTCAAGCGCCGCCCGTGGGACGAAGCACTGACTGAAGCCGCGCGCTATCTGGAAGTGGTGGGCCTCGCCGGCCGCGCGGCGCTGCCACCCGTGAAGCTCTCGGGCGGCGAGCAGCAGCGCGTGGCGATCGCGCGCGCGATCGTGAGCCAGCCCGACATTCTCGTGCTCGACGAGCCTACCGCTTCGCTCGACGGCGACACGGGCCGGACCATCATCGAGTTCGTGAAGCACCAGGTGCTCAATGCGCGCCGGTGCATCGTGATCGTCACGCACGACAGCCGCATTTTCGAATACGCCGATCGCATCCTGCATATGGAGGACGGCAAACTCAAAGGCATCGACACAGGAGGCGCGCGATGAAGCATCGCATCCTGTTCGCCGCCGCGATTGCGGGGTTCATTGCGAGCGTCGTTGCCGCATGGGTTTTCGGCGTCCAGCAGGCGCCGCAGCCGCCGGTGTTCCAGCCGGCGGCCAACCCCTACGAACACGGCGTGTACGCAACAGGCATCGTGGAAAGCGACCAGCCTGCCGGCGCGAACGTCAACATCTACCCGGACGTCGGAGGCGCCGTCACGCGGCTCTACGTGCACGACGGCGAGCGCGTAAAGGCTGGCGACGTGCTGCTGACGATCGACGATTCCGTGCAGCGCGCCAACGCCCAGCAGCTCGCCGCACAGGCCGACGCCGCGCAGGCGCTGCTCGAGGAACTACAGGCGCAGCCGCGCCCAGAAACGCGCGATGTCGCGGACGCCCAGGTGAGCTCGGCGCAGGCCAACCTCAAGATGGCTGAGGATACCTATGCGAAGCAGAAGGAGGCCTGGAACATCGACCCCAAAGCCGTGAGCCGCGACGTGCTCGACAACGCGGAGAACGGAGTTCGGGTGGCGCGCGCGAATCTGGAAGTGGTGACGCGGCAGGATCGCCTCACGCGTGCGGGCGCATGGGTATACGACGTGCGCAACCAGCAAGGCCAGGTCGAGGCGCTTCGCAAGGCCGCCGCCTCCGCCGAGGCGCTGCTCGCCCATTACACGTTGCGCGCGCCGGCCGACGGGGTGGTGCTCGCAGTGAACACGGCGCAGGGCTCCTACCTTTCGCAACAGGGCGTCTACGACACCTACACGCAGGGCATGGCTCCTGCAATCGTGCTCGGCACCGCACCGGAGCAACTCGCGGTGCGGTGCTACGTGGACGAGATCCTGATATCCCGGCTGCCGGAGCCTGCACGGCTCAAGGCGCGCATGTCGGTACGCGGGGCGAGCATTGACGCCGATCTTCAATTCGAGCGTATCCAGCCCTATGTCACGCCGAAGATCGAACTCTCGGACCAGCGCACCGAACGCGTGGACTTGCGCGTGCTGCCAGTCATCTTTCGCGTGGTGCCGAAAGCGGGGCTCCATCTCTATCCTGGGCAGATCGTCGATGTCTATATCTCCGCTCGCTGACAGGATGCCCGCGCGAACGCGCGGCCACCACGATTGCGCAGGTCGGCGAACGCATCGCGTCGTCGCCACGCTGTCGGTCTGCCTGCGCGCGTTGTTTTGCGCGGCGTCGCTCGCGGGTTGCGCCGTCGGACCGGATTTTTCCCGGCCGCCGGCGCCGAAAGTCGACACGTTCCTGCCGGGCGGCGGTTCCACCACCTTCTCGGCGGCCGGAGCGTCACAGACCCTGCGCGCTGAGGTAAGCGTGCGCGACGACTGGTGGACGCAGTTCGGCAGCGCTGCCATCGACACCGCAGTCGACGACGCGCTCACCGACAACGCAACGCTCGCACAGGCGCAAGCCTCGCTGCGCCGTGCCGACGACCTGCTGCGCGCGGGGGCGGGCGTCTTTTATCCTCAGGTCAATGCTGAAGCGGGCGCGTCGCGCGAACGCTATTCCCCGCTGCACGTGGGCTCGCAGGCGGCACCCTCCGTCTTCAATCTTTTCACGTTTTCTGCCTCGATCAGCTATGCCATTGACCTGTGGGGCGGCAACCGACGTTATGTGGAAGGCCTCGCAGCCGAGCGCGATGCGCAGCGCTACGCGCTGGAGGCGGCCTTGCTGACCATCGCATCGAACGTGGTCAACACGATGATTGCGCGTGCGGCGTGGTGCGACGAGATCGACGCGACGCAAGAGATGATCGGCCTCGTTAGCGAGCAGGTGCACATCGCCGACGAACGCGCGCGTGCTGGAACGGCCGCGTATGCGGCGGTGCTCACGCTGCAGAACGAGCAGGCCACGCTGGAGGCCACCTTGCCGGTGCTGGAACAAAAGCGCGCTCAGGCAGGCGACCTGTTGGCCTCGCTCACAGGCGCACTCCCTGCCCAATGGGTCGCGCCTGGGCTCTCCTTGCGGGATGTCACTCTCCCAGCGGAGCTGCCGCAAACCGTGCCGTCGCAACTCGTACGCCAGCGGCCCGACGTGATGCAGGCCGAAGCGCTTCTGCATGCGGCGAGCGCGCAGATCGGTGTGGCGACGGCGGCTATGTTGCCGAACATCACGCTTTCTGCCGAGGGTGGACTCTCGGGTGCGTCCCCCGCATCGATCGCACAGCGCATGGGGCAGTCATGGAGTCTTGCGGCAGACGTGGCCGCACCGCTCTTTCAGGGCGGGACGCTTTGGTATGGACGCAAGGCCGCCGAAGAGGCTTACGCGGCCTCGCGCGCGCAATATCGTCAAACCGTGCTTTCGGCCTTCGCGCAGGTCGCGGACGTGCTCTATGCGCTCGACTACGACGCGCTCGCGCTCGACGCGCAATCGCGCGCGCTGACAGCGGCACAGGAAGCGCTGCAGTTGCTGCGAGCCGACTATCGGGCGGGGACCGTGGATTACCTGCAGATTCTCATTGCCGACGGCCAGTTGCATCAGGCGCAGATTGCCTGGCTGGAAGCTGCGGCGCAGCGGCTGCAGGACACAGTGGCGTTGTATGCGGCATTGGGCGGGGGCTGGCGCGACGATGCCCAAGTTCATTGATTCAAGTCAAGCGCATAACGCCGACCGATTCGAAGATGGCAACACACGATCCGCAGGGCAATGGCCCGAGAGGAGATTGCTATGTACGAAAAAATACTGGTGGCTTACGACGCCAGCGAAACATCGAAGCGGGCGCTTGCCGAAGCGGTGAAGCTCGCGGGCTTAACGGGCGCGCAACTGCGTATTGTGCATGCGCTCGATATCGTGGCACCCATGGGCGTGGGCATGGGACTCACCTACGTGCCCGCCGACACGATCGCAGCGTACCGCGAGGATGCCGTGATCCAGCTCGAAGAGGCCCGTGCCGAAGCGCAGGTGGCTGGCGTGCAGTGCGAAACGGAACTGCTCCATATTGAGGACATCAACGACAGCGTGGCGGAATGTCTGCAGCGCTGCGCATCGGAACACGGTGCGCAACTGGTCGTGCTCGGTACCCATGGCAGGCGCGGTATCAAACGCGCACTGCTCGGCAGTGTCGCGGAGCGATTCGTGCGCTCGGCACAGTGTCCGGTGCTGCTCGTTCGCGGGCCGGCTCAGTAACCGGTGGTGGGTTGCGCAGGGAGGAGACGTTTGATCCTGGCAGCATCATGCTGTTTATCGGAGTCCTGGTCCTGCTCGCGGCCCGCGACTTCATGAGCATCGGCAGAAGCCATGCACGGATTGACATGCAGCAAGCCACCGGCACGACGTTCAACGACACTGCCGGCATCGACGAAGCCAAAAAGGAGCTTCATCAGATCGTCTCTTTTCTTTGTCTTCCTGGGCGATATCGCCGGCTGGGGGAACGATTCAATCGACCCCCATTGAATTTATGCACCGTTGCGGCAACCGCGGCCCCGCTCCGAATCGAATCACATCACACCCGTTCAGTGTGCAGCGTCCGACGTCACTTGCAGCCTGGGGAGTTCTCCCCAGCCTAGCGGAGCGTAGACGATTCCCCCTGCCAGTTCGACCAGTTCCGTAAACCGCTGCAGCGTTACACCCGCCATGATGTGAATGGGGGGGCCGCAGAGATAGCTCTCGGTGCGCAGCCACGGCGCCGCTTGCGTGTTGATCTCCTGGACGCTGTACGGGTGAGCGTGCTCTCCCGTTTCCGGATCCAGCAGCGGCGCGTCGAAGCCGACCTTGAGGATCTGTTCGGGCGCATCGGAGTAGGGCAGGCCGGCCTCGCGCGTGAACGGCGCCCGTTCCCAGTGCTCGCCCCATTGCTGGTCAAGTGGAATGCGCGTGAACCATGCCCAGGGCGTACGGACGTAACAAAGCCGATAAACGCGTTGCACGGCGCTCAAATCGACGCGTGTCATCATCGTGGTTTCCTTTTCCGGCTTACGCCGCTTCGCCTCGGCCCAGTCTGCGGATCAGTTCACCGGGAGCTTGCCGACCGTTTGCGCGAGGAGCGGTATCTCGTCCTCGTTCAGACGCAGCGCATCGGCGAGCAGCCTGCGATTGATCCAGCCTCGCACTACGGTGGCAAGCCCCTCGGACGCACAGTAAAGCGAAACGTTCTGGCAGATCGCACCCGCCGCTATCCCAGCGAAAAGTTCGCGTTGCTGCGGCGGCGTATCGAGAACCTGCGACCCTCGCAGCACATACACGAGGTCGAGCGGCGCCTTCGCCACGAAGTCCTGATAGCCGGTCATGTTGCGCGCGTCGACGCGATGCTTGAGCACGAGATGGTGAAGCGCAGGCTCGTAACGATACACACCGAGGGGGAGCGCAGCGTAAATGTCGATCTCGTGAATGCCGTGCGCGGATGGCGCGGTGTGGCCACCGCTTTCGGGCCGGTTGATGCCGTCGGCGGCCCAGAGCAGTTCGCCGATCGTATTGAGCGTCAGGGCCGAGTCGGCATAGGTGCGCGTGCTTTTGCGGTGGGCTAGAACCGTCATGAGAGGCGCGCCGCCGTCGAGGTGAGGGCGCGGAAGGCTGATGAACTCTTGCGCCTCGCCGCTCGCGGGGGCGGGCGGCAGCAACGGCGCGGGTTCGTATTCGATGCGTTGAAGCTCGGTCATGGTGTGCTCCAGTCGTTCAGGTTCACGCAGGGCGTGCAGCGGCGAGGTCATCGGCATTCGAGCGGGCCGGCGCGCCGGTCGGCAGCACGCAGCGGCCGTGGGTTTCGTTGATGATCTCCGCCGCGGAAAGGTAGAACGCGACGAGTGCCGTAAAGAGCCCGGCATAACCCCCTGCGTGATGGATCAGGAGCGAGCCTGTCCATTCGCTCGCGGCCAGCAGGAAGAACGTAATCCACAGCGCGAGGAAGAGGAGTTGCAGGACCCGCGAGGCGCGCCATGTGGCAATCCACATGTAAAGTGTGAATACACCCCAGAGCAGCAGATACCAGCCGACAAAAGCCGGCACGACGTGCTCGTGCAGGTACATGAGATACAGCGCGAGCGACCACCAAAACGCGCCATAGGCGATGAAGGCCGTGGCGCCGAACGTATTGCCACGCGGAATCTCGATCAGGCCCGCAATGGCCTGCGCGCTGCCGCCGAACGCCAGGGCGCAGGCAAGCACGAGACCGAGCGCCTCGCCGCCGAACCATCCGGCATTGATCATGCTGAGCAGCCACGTCGTGAGGGCGAACCCGGCAAGGCCGAGCGCAGCGGGATTGGGTGCGGAAGTTTTCATGGTGAGTGTCTCCTGTTTACGCAGCCTTGCCGAACTGGGCAATGACGCCGGGGTTTTCGACGGTCGAAGTGTCCTGCTCGATGGCTTCGCCCTTCGCGACGGAGCGCAGCAGGCGGCGAACGATCTTGCCGGAGCGCGTTTTCGGCATGGCGTCGCCGAAGCGGATTTCCCGCGGCTTGGCGATCGGTCCGATTTCGTGGCCGATCCAGGCGCGCAATGTATCGGCTACGCGCTGCGCCTCTTCCTCGACCGGACGCGGGCCCTTGAGCACGACGAAGGCGACGATCGCTTCGCCCGTGGTCGCATCGGGACGGCCTACCACGGCAGCCTCCGAGACAAGCGGGTGCGCAGCCAGCGCAGACTCAATTTCCATGGTGCCCATACGGTGACCGGAGACGTTGAGCACGTCGTCCACGCGGCCCGTGATCGTGAAATAGCCGGTTTGCGTGTCGCGAATGGCGCCGTCTCCGGCGAGATAGAGCTTGCCGCCCAGTTCTTCCGGGAAGTAGCCGGCACGATAGCGTGCGGGGTTGCCCCAGATCGTACGCAGCATCGAAGGCCAGGGCCGCTTGATGACGAGCAGGCCGCCTTGGCCGTTTGGAACATCGTGTCCCGATTCGTCGACGATAGCCGCCTCGATGCCGGGCAGCGGCAGTGTGCACGAGCCTGCCACCAGCGGCGTGACGCCAGGCAGCGGCGCGATCATGTGGCCGCCGGTCTCGGTTTGCCAGAACGTGTCCAGAACGGGGCAGCGGCCCGCGCCTACATTTTCCGCGAACCAGCGCCAAGCCTCCGGATTGATTGGTTCGCCTACAGTGCCGAGCAGGCGCAGTGTGCTGAGGTCGTAACGAGAAGGGTGCACAGCAGGTTCGCTGTCCGCCGCCTTGATGAGAGAGCGGATGGCGGTGGGCGCGGTATAGAAAATCGAGACCTTGTGGCGCTCGATCATCTGCCAGAAGCGGCCAGCGTCGGGCCACGTCGGCACGCCTTCGAAGATAACCTGCGTTGCGCCCGCAGCGGTCGGGCCGTAGCAGATATAGCTATGGCCCGTAATCCAGCCGATGTCGGCCGTGCACCAGAACACGTCGGACGCCCGGATATCGAAAGTCCACTTCATCGTGAGCGCCGCCCACAGCAGATAGCCGCCGGTGCTGTGCTGCACGCCTTTAGGTGTGCCCGTGGAGCCGGAGGTGTAAAGAATGAAAAGCGGATGCTCCGCGTCGACCCATTCGGGTTCGCACTCGGCTGACTGAGCCTGCTCCAGTTCATGCAGCCAAACGTCGCGCTGCGCGTTCCACGGAATCGGGCCGCCCGTGCGGCGATAGACGATCACGGTGTGCACGTTCGCAGCGCCGCCCATCTCGAGCGCTTCGTCCGCGATCGTCTTGAGCGGCAAATGGCGACCGCCGCGCACCTGCTCGTCGGCGGTGATGAGCACACACGCGCCGACGTCGGCCATGCGTTCATGCAGGGACTTGGCGGAAAAACCACCGAACACGACAGAATGCGGCGCACCAATGCGCGCACACGCCTGCATCGCGACTACGCCTTCGATCGACATGGGCAGATAGATCATCACGCGATCGCCGCGCCGCACGCCGCGTGCGCGCAGAGCGTTTGCGACCCGGCATACGCGTGCGTGCAATCCGGCATAGGTGAGCGTCGTGACCTTGCCGTCGTCCGCCTCGAAGATCAGTGCGGTGCGCTCGCCAGAACCGTTTGCGAGATGGCGGTCGAGGCAGTTGTACGAGGCATTGAGGAGGCCGTCGTCGAACCACTTGAAGAACGGCGCATTCGACGCATCGAGTGTGCGTGTGAACGGGCGTTTCCAGTCGAGGTGCTCGCGGGCGAGACGTGCCCAGAACGAGTCGGGGTCGCGCTGCGCTTCATCGACGAGCGCGCGATACGCCGGCATGCCGTCGATGGTGGCGCCCTTCAACAAGGGGATCGGGGATGGAGCGACGCCGGCGGGCGTTGGGTCGGGGTGGGACATAGTCTCCTCGCATGTGCAAGTCGGTAGCAGTCACGACGCATATCGCTCGTGTCGTGTTGCTTCAGTCTCACGGCCTCGACCGTGAACGCGGTTGACTCAGATCAATTAGTTTTGGGGCGCGCAAAGCCGCCGCCGGTTCGGCTTCACTTGACGCAGATCAGCCGAACCTGGAGCCAGTCGGATACGGTTGGGCGGTCGTCACGTCGCGCCCCAGGGAGACCGTCAAATGACAAAGCCCGCTTATAGAAAAATTCTGCTGGCAGTCGACGGTAGTGAATCCGCTCGCCGCGCTGCGAAGGAGGCCGCCTCGCTCGCAGCAGTGGCTCACGCGCACGTGCATGCGGTGTACGTCGTGCATAAATGGGGCCTTGCGCCTTACTCCGGCTACTTCGATCCTGAAGCGCTCGGCAGGGTGCTGAACGAGGACGGCCGCGTCGCACTCGAAGAAGTACGGCTAGCGATGAAAGACCGCAAAGTGGCCGCCACGTATGAGATTTGCGAGACACTTGGGAAATCTGACTCGATCCCGGAATGCCTGCAGCGCTGCGCAAAAATACAGGACGCCGATCTTGTTCTGATGGGTACGCACGGCAGGCACGGTGTGAGCAGGGCGGTGCTGGGCAGCGTCTCCGAGGGGCTTCTCCGTATTTCGTCGTGTCCGGTGCTGGTCGTGCGTGGCTAGCGCAGGCGTTCTTTTGCGCAACCAGCGAGACCATCGCGAATCAGGGACCACCCGCGCTCGCACGATCGACGCCGACAGTCTCGTGCTCGGGCGCGTCGTCACCCAGAGTCGCGAGTGCACGCGTATAGCTGCGGATCGCGGGCAACGCGGTAAGCCCGTGTGCGACGATGCTCAACAGTACCGTCGCCATGACGACCAGCTTGATGGTCGCCTCGCCAAGCAGCTTTGTGTCACCTTCAAGGTAGACGAGGCCGAGTACGATCGATGCGAGCCCTCTCGGGCCGAACCAACCCATGAACAATACGGTCGGCGAACTGAGGTGCGTGCCCCTCAACGCGAGCGCGACGGGAATCATGCGGATCAGCGTGAGACTCAACACGCTATAGGCAATGACGGCGAAATCGAACTGCCGCCACACACGCGTGACGAGGAGCCCGAACAGGAAGAAGACGAAGTAGTTAAACAGTTGCCCCCAATCCTCCGTGAACTCGACGCTGTGCTTGCCGATTTCGCCGAAGCCCGCCTGGGTCGACAGCCCGGCGACGAAGGCGGCGATGAACATGCTCGCGCCGGTGGCCTCCGAAGCCAGGACGCAGGCAAAGGGGAGCGCAACGACGGCAAGCTGCGTGAGTGGTACGGCCATCCATTCCTTGCGACGGCAGAGACCGAGCAGCCAACCGCCGCTCAGACCAATGCCAAGTCCGATCAGCGTTCCGTAACCGAGCTGCTCAATCAGGAAGCGGGCCAGCACCGAACCGCCCGCGCCTGTCTCCCTGGTCTGCGCCAACGCGATGAAGAACATGAGGAAGGGGACCGAGAGGCCGTCGTTCAACCCTGCTTCCACATTCAGTGCCTGACGAATGCGCCGCGGCACGCGTGGGCTATTGACGATGGCCTGTCCGAGCCCCGCGTCGGTCGGCGCCAGGATTGCCGCGAGAATGCCTGCTTCCCACCACGTAAGCGACCGCACGACAACCATCGCACCAAGAATGCCAAGCGTCATGGTGAGAAGCATTCCACCGCTTAGCAAACGGACAGGCAGATTGGTCTCACCCTTGAGCATCTGCGGTCGCACGCGGGAGGCGTCCGTGAACAGCGTCATCACGAGACCCAGCTCGGCGATCAGCAGCAGATCTTTCCGGTCCAGCGCGAGTTCTGTCAGCGCCTCATGCGAGAACGACATGAGTGCGCCGAGCGCTGTGAACAGGATAGGCGCAGTAACTACGGTCCGCTCGAGGCGTCGGGACACGAGAGCGTAGAGGAAGACGAGCGCGACGAATGCGGTGATGAGCGTCATCTGTGCGACCCCACTGGCAGATGGGGTCTGCCGCATTTGAATGCCGACCCGTAGCGAACATGAAACAGCCAACCCGTGCACGATCATTTGATGCAGATCAATGCTGCCCCTCGAACGCACTCCTCACGTTCACAAAGCGCTATCGAGGACAGGTTCCGTAGCGCCTTTAACGCATTGCTTATCTGTTGGGTCGGCCCACCTAATGGTTGAGGATGAGCACAGGGCACGTAGATTCGCGCGCCATGCAGGCTCGTAGCCCAAGCATCGCAACCATGGCGGTATTTGACCGAGATCAAGCGGAATTGCGCGGCCCCTGACATTGCATACGGCAACGCGCCCCCATCAAACAGACCGGACTCAAAGAGCGTCCCACCGCGCGTACCTAAATTGATCTATATCAGGATGAAACCGCCAAGGCAGTGGGACGCTCCGGGTGGCGACATGTCAGGCGCATCGAACAGTGATTCGCGAGGAATCCAACACTCGGCCGGGGTACGACGTCGGTTCACTTCGGTTAGCCCGATGAACACTGCAACTCGGTGTTGATGTATGGAATGCTGCGGCGGTATTGGCGCGCTGCCATGACAAGCTTGGTGGAGATCGAGGGCATTGTCGCCAGATCGTACTGTCGAGACAGCGCTAATACGGCGGCGAGGAGCGAGCAATGCGAGCGATGATATTTGATGGTGGGAGTCCTCTCCTGCGCGATGTCGAGTTGCGAGACCCTGCGCCGGCCGACGGCGAGATTTTGATCAACGTGCTTGCATGCGGGGTGTGCCGCACCGATCTCCACGTGGTAGACGGCGACCTCGAGCACCCGAAAAAGCCGGTGATTCCCGGCCACGAGATCGTCGGCACGGTCGCGGCGCTGGGAACCGGCGTGACGGGCTTCGCGCCGGGCGACCGCGTGGGCGTGCCGTGGCTCGGCCATACCTGCGGCCAGTGCCGCTTTTGCGCCGAGGGGCGCGAGAACCTCTGTGATGCGCCCGGCTTCACGGGCTACACGATCGACGGCGGCTATGCTACGCGCACTGTCGCCGACGCCCGCTACTGCTTCCATTTGCCGCGCCAGTACAGCGACGTCGAAGCCGCGCCGCTGCTCTGCGCGGGGCTCATCGGCTATCGCTCGCTGGCGATGGCGGGCGATGCGCGGCGCATCGGCATTTACGGTTTCGGCGCTGCGGCGCATATCGTCGCGCAGGTCGCGCGTCACCAGGGGCGTACGGTCTACGCCTTCACGCGTCCGGGCGATACCGCGGCGCAGCAGTTCGCGCGGCGGCTCGGCGCAACGTGGGCCGGCGGCAGCGACGAGCGCGCGCCCGAGGAACTCGACGCGGCGCTGTTGTTCGCGCCGGTCGGCGCACTCGTGCCCGCCGCGCTGCGCTCGCTGACGAAGGGCGGCACGGTCGTATGCGGCGGCATCCACATGAGCGACATTCCCTCGTTTCCTTACGCGTGGCTGTGGGGGGAGCGGCGCATTGTCTCGGTGGCGAATCTCACGCGTGAAGACGGCGTGAAGTTCATGGAAATCGCCGCGCGCCACAAGCTCGAAATCGAGACCACGCCGTACCCGCTCGCGCGCGCGAACGAGGCGCTCGCCGATTTGCGCGAAGGGCGGTTGAGCGGCGCTGCAGTGTTGACGATGACGTGATACTTGCCTCGCCTGAATCGCTGGAGCGTCGCGCTCCCGACAACGAGCTCAGTGCGCGGCAAGACGTTGACGCATTGCCGGCTTTGTCTGCGCGGGCGGAAATACGCACCACGAGCCGTCGTTGTGGCGGAAGAAGACTATTGTGAGTGTGCCGCTCGAGGTGCGGCCTTCGATCCGCACGAAGCGGCTACGAGTGGCCAGCAAGCGACCCACTTGCGCGACGCGCGCCGGCGCCGAAAAAGTGGGAGCCAGCCACTTGTCCACGAGTGATCGAAGGGTAACTTCGCTGCCGTTCATCGCTTTCTCCTGATTCCGGTCGCACTGCGCCGAAGGGGGCGCGGGTCGAGTATGTGAAAGCATTATTGTTTGCGTTCTGGAGAGGCGAAATCAGTGCGGGCTGAAAGTGTCGTAGTCGTATGTGCGATGTTGTAGGGATTTGCCTACATTCCGCGCTGACACATTGCTCTGCTTCGATTGATGCACATCAAGAGTCAGCCTGCGCCGGCGCCGAGAATTCAATGGCATGCAATGCCGTGCCCTGACGGCCGGAGACAGGAGACATCAAATGCGTTCGATATTGTTGGGTGCGCCCGGCGCGGGCAAGGGTACACAGGCTCGCTTCATCGGCGAAAAATTTCGGGTACCTCAGATTTCCACCGGTGACATGCTTCGGGCGGCAGTGAAGGCCGGCACGCCATGCGGCCTCGAGGCGAAGCGCTACATGGATTCGGGCGAACTCGTGCCCGATGAGCTCATCATCAATTTGGTGAAGGAACGCCTGCGCGAGCCCGATTGCAAGAACGGCTATCTGTTCGATGGATTTCCGCGCACGCTGCCGCAAGCCGAGGCGATGAAGCAGGCCGGCGTCACGATCGATCACGTCCTCGAACTCGACGTGCCGTTCGATCAGATCATCGTCCGTATGAGCGGCCGCCGCTTCCATCCGGCATCGGGCCGCACGTATCACGTGAAGTTCAATCCGCCGAAGGTCGAAGGAAAGGATGACTTGACGGGCGAACCGTTGATCCAGCGAGATGACGACACGGAAGAAACGGTCAGGAAGCGCCTCCAGGTCTACGTCGCGCAGACCAGGCCGTTGATCGACTACTACACCGAATGGATGCGGCGCGGCGCCGAGCATGGCCTGACAGCGCCGCAATACCGGCGCGTCTCGGGCCTCGGCAGCGTCGAGGAAATCCGTGCACGCGTACTCGACGCATTGGAGTAAGCCCGCGCGTGCTGGCGAGACCGCAGGCTCCCGTCAGTCACGCGGCCAGTTCTTCTCGATTCGGAGCAGCCGACGTGTTTCCAGCCTATATTTCCCACCCCGATTGCGAGCGTCATGAGATGGGGTACATGCACCCGGAGTCGCCCGATCGTATTGGCGCCATCCATGACATGCTGCTCATGAAGGGGCTCCTCGACTACATGCGGACCTACGACGCGCCGCTTGCCACCGAGCAGCAGCTCGCCCAGGTACACTCCGTCGCGTACATCCGACACCTGGTGGGCATGACGCCGATTGAAGGGTATGTGCATGTCGATCCCGACACCAGCATGAATCCTTGTACCTATATCGCTGCGTTGCGCGCGGCAGGGGCTGCTGTGCTCGCAGCCGACCTTGTGATCGGCGGCGAGTGCGACTCGGCATTCTGCAACGTGCGGCCCCCAGGGCACCATGCTGCGATTGCTGCAGCTGGAGGGTTCTGCTTTTTCAACAATGTCGCGGTGGGGATTCGTCACGCACTGAACGTGCACGGTCTCTCCCGCGTGGCCCTCGTCGACTTCGACGTGCATCACGCGAACGGCAGCGAAGACATCTTTCATGACGACGATCGCGTCCTCATGTGCTCGATTTTCGGGGATCAGCTTTACCCGTATTCGGGACACCTTGCGCGGGGCAGAAACATGGTGAATGTGCCGCTGCCGCCACGTTCCGGCGGAGAGGCACTTCAGGCCGCGGTCATCGACAAGTGGCTCCCTGCGCTGAACGCCTTCAAGCCAGAGATGATTTTCATCTCGGCGGGCTTCGACGGGCATCGTGAAGACGACATGGGCAACCTCTGCCTGACTGAGCGCGACTATGCATGGGTTACGCAGCGCATCGTCGAAGTCGCCGGGCAACATGCGGCGGGACGTGTTGTTTCGTGTCTGGAGGGTGGCTACGCACTGTCGTCACTGGGGCGAAGCGCCGCCGCGCACGTGAAGGCACTGGCTGGCGTCGATGTTGCCCTTGAGTGCTCCTGAGTCCGGCTCGAGTGGGCGCCTCGCAGTTCAAACATGGGGGAACGCGTATGGAAACGCGAATTCAGCAAGCCTCGCTCATGTCGAGAATCATGCCCGCTGCTGCTGCGGCGAAATTGATTCAACCGGGTATGACGGTAGGCATGAGCGGGTTCACCGGATCAGGGTATCCGAAGGCCGTGCCGCTCGAGCTCGCGCGGCTGATCGAGGGCGCACATGCCCGGGGCGAACGGTTCGCCATTCGCGTGCTGACTGGCGCATCCACCGCGCCGGAACTCGACGGGGCGCTTGCCAAAGTGGGAGCGATCGATTTTCGGCTGCCTTACCAGAGCGACCCCGAACTGCGTGCGCGCATCAATCGCGGCGAGATCGAGTACATGGACATCCACCTCGGGCAGGTGGCGCAGTACGCCTGGTTCGGCTTTCTCGGCCCGATCGACATGGCGGTGATCGAGGTGGCCGGGATTCTGCCTGACGGACGCCTGATTCCTTCGACTTCGGTGGGCAACAACAAGACGTGGCTCGATCTGGCGAGCCAGGTGATCCTTGAGGTGAACTCGAATCAGCCCGCCGGACTCGACGGTATGCACGACATCTACTACGGCACCGCGCTGCCGCCGGGGCGTAAGCCGATTCCGCTCGTCGCGCCCGGCGACCGCATTGGCGAGCCATATTTACGCGTTGATCCCGCTAAAGTGGTGGCGGTCGTCGAGACACACGCGCCCGACCGACTCGGCCGCTTCGCAGCACCCGACGCAATCAGCGCGCGCATCGCCGGACATCTCGTCGAATTCTTCCGGCATGAGATCGCGCACGGACGGCTGAGGCCCGAACTCCTGCCGCTGCAATCGGGCGTGGGCAACATCGCCAATGCCGTACTCAGTGGTTTGCGCGACGGCGGCTTCGAAGGCCTCAGCGCATTCACTGAAGTGATCCAGGATGGCATGCTGGACCTGATCCGTACCGACACAATGCGCGTCGCCTCAGCCACAGCGCTCTCGCTGAGCCCGGAGGGCGTCGAGGAATTCCAGCGCAATATCGACCATTACCGCAGCCGTATCGTGCTGCGTCCCCAGGAAATCTCGAACCACGCCGAACTGGTGAGGCGCCTGGGTTGCATCGCCATCAACGGTATGGTGGAGGCCGACATATACGGCAACGTCAATTCCACTCACGTCGCGGGTACGTCGATCATCAACGGCATTGGCGGGTCGGGAGATTTTGCGCGTAACGGGTTCCTGTCGTGCTTCGTGACTCCAAGCATTGCGAAGAATGGCGCCATTTCGTGCATCGTCCCCATGGCGAGCCATGTTGACCACACCGAGCATGACGTGACCGTGATCGTGACCGAGCAGGGGCTCGCGGATCTGCGCGGACTCTCGCCCAAGCAGCGCGCACGGGCCATCATCGCCCAATGCGCTCATCCCGATTATCGTCCGTTGCTCGAAGACTACTTCGAGCGCGCCTGCCGCGAGAGCGTCGGCAAGCACACGCCGCATCTTCTTGGCGAAGCGTTGTCGTGGCACCGGCGCTTCGTGGAGAATGGACGCATGCGGTGAACAGCTCGGCGTTCGCTTGCTCCCGGACTTATATTCGCGTTGCTTTGGCTTCAATCACAATCGGTCCAAAACCCGCGACGAGTGTGGTGATGATTATTCAGGTAGCGCGGGGCATGGATGCGTGTGGGCCTGTTTCAGGTGGCCGGCAGGCGTCTTCGCCCGCAGCGAACGGCAGAGGAACACTCGTTGCCGTCTTCGGCTGCACGGATATGACCCCTCGTCAGCAGGGAACGATGAGCGGCTCGGCGATCGGGCCGGCCGGCGGCGCGGGCATTGCGGTGATCGCAGGTGGCGACGCGTGGACCGGCGCAATTATTGGCGGCGTCGCGGGCGGCGTGGCCGGCAACATACACGGTGGTCGTCAGTAAGCTTGCTGATCGGTTGAGAGGCAGTTTCCCTTTCGTGTAGGGCTCGGTACGGGCAGTCACGTGAATTCCAACACGCAACGGTAATGCACGGCGGATTGATCCGCGAACACTCCGCGTGCGAGACAACCGCATGAAATCCATGAATTGCCAGTTTGGCGGTTACCGGCCCATGTCCCGCGATTGGACGAGTGATAACGTGCGGGCAATTTTTGGACCGCGGGCGGAAAGCGGGTTATTCCGTCGCGCACTACGCGAATTCTGGTCGTATCGCTACATGGGAGGACAACATCAAGCCCATCATGTTTCCATTTCTCGATTGACACTACTGGCGAGGAAAGCGGAGGCTGGTCCCGTGCAGAAGACGGTTTACATGTAGTTGCTCACGGCGATAGTCGCAGGTCCGTTGTGCGCCGGGGTTTTAGGCCCGCCACAGACTTTCGGCAATGCAATGGTTCCGTTTGTCGGAGTCTATGCATGGCACGTGGCGGGCGGAGACGACTACCAGCGCGAGCGAGTGTAGTGGAATAGTGGCACTAACGTGATGTGCGATGAAGCCGTTGTCCAACTCATGGATTGAGCCTCGTAATCCGTTGGCCTTGTACGCCGAGCCCGGCCATCAACCCCTGCTGACCAAAGATAAATGCGTAGACATCCGCCTGCAGCGTTGTCGTGTTCATCGACCTGCCTGCACCCGCATCCACGACGACGACGGTCGGGCCTACGCCAACGGCCCAACCGCTACTATCGAAGGGTTGGCGCGCGGCGCTGTCGGTCATCAGGAACAACGCTTCCGAGAGCGTCTGCGCACCAGCCTGCAGGCCCCAGGAAACCCCGGTATTTCTGAAGTAGCCCAGAACTTTACCGTCGGAGTCGAAGAGTACTCCTCGTCCGCCTTGCGCGCCTACCCCGAGGCCCGCGCGAACGATATTTGGAAATACGAGTACAGTCTTTGCCCGATCATGAAGGTCCCTGGCTCTGGGCGCAGTGTCAAACAGTTGCTGCAGCGCTGCGCGCGCTTGAGCCTCCAGTTCTGGATCACCCGCTCCCGTTGAAAAAGCCTCCTGCGTTGAACAGGCTGCCGCGAGTAGTAAAAACGGGACCGCAAGGAATAGTCGCAGATACTTGCTCATGACACTTTCGCTCCATCCGGGATTCGACCTCGCGGTTTGAAACGAACTCCCGCGTCGGGCCTTGCCGGGTCATATCAATAGGGGTCTGTGCTTGCCATCAAGGCAATTGGGCCATGCTCTACGACATTCGTTGTTGCAATTGAACTATAGGCAAAGGCGGGAGACTTTCGAAAATACCTTGCAATGCGGCGCGGCCCGTCCGGCAACATCTCCGGCGCCGCCTTGCGGCCGATGCTGATCCCCCGGGCTGCTGATCGCCCAGATCTCGTTGGGCCAGTGATTCGGCGCGGACGCCCCATAAGCGCCAATATTGCCCGCGAGTTCAAGATGCAGCGTGGCGTGGTCGACCGATGCCGGCGCGCCTTTCGGGAATCCGATTGCAGGAGAAAGTATGTACCGCATCGTCGCACCTCTGGCCCGACTGGCAGGCCGGTTTGATCTGGATCAGTTCACCGCGACGGCTTAGTTCATAGGGTATAGCCATGCGCAGTGCATAACAAAGGGCGCAATCCGCCCACATGAGCAGAATCGGGGAAAGCAGGTGAAGCCGGAACAATATAAGCGGCCAAAGGCCGTGACGGAGTTGTGGGCGAGGTCAAGGTCGTCCAGTGCGGTCCGGATGCTCGCCCGGTTCTGTTCGACGGCTGCGAAATCTGTCCTCACACCGGCTGGATTGTTGTGTTGCAGCGTGATGCTCTGGTTGGGCACCGCGGGAATCGGGGTCGCGATGCTCCTGGAGGCGCGAGCAGATGCCTATGATCGTGCCGTCCAGAACGCAAGCAACCTCACTCTGGTGCTGGAGCGGGACGTACAACGCAGCATAGAACTTTATGATCTTTCCCTGCGGGCCGTTGCCGAGGGAGCCGCAGACCCGGGTTTGATGTCTCTCCCCGCGAAACTGCGCCACCGGGCACTGTTTGATCGCGCGGCGACTGCCCGCTACCTTGGGCCGATCACGCTCCTGGACTCAAACGGAGATCCGCTTGTCCGTTCCGATGACGCACCGATGAAGCCAAACGAACGGGCAGACCGGACGTCATTGCCGGACCACTCGAGCGTGACGGACTCTGGACTCTCTATCAGCCGCCCCTACGTTTCCGCCGCGGCGCGGAATACTCTGGTTATCGCGCTGGCTCGACGCGTCACGCGCCCAGATGGCACGTCGGCGGGTACGGTGGTGGGTCGGCTGGACGTCGACTATTTTCGTGGTCTCCTCGACGGACTGTCGATTGGACCGGGCGGTACGGTGGCGGTGTTCGAGACAGACGGCACGCTGATCGCCAGGCTTCCTTACGATCGTGCCACGGTGGGAAGAAGTCTTGCGAAGACGGCGGTGTTCGTGCGCATCATGACGGGGACACAGGGCGCGTTTGCTGGCACAGCCAGCATTGACGGAGTACGCAGGCTGTACGTCTACAGGCACCTGGCGGGATTGCCGATGGTTGTCGAAGTTGCGCCCGCCATGAGCGAGGTTTTTGCCGACTGGTGGTCACGAGCCAGGTGGTTTGCAATCCTGATGACTGTGTTCACCGCGGTCAAGGCGGCCGGGACCTGGGTGCTCGTCAGGCAATTGCGCCGACGCCAACGTATCGAAGCCGAACTGCGGCGGCTGGCGCAACGCGACGCTCTGACCGGATTGGACAACCGTGGCACGCTTGACAAGATCACAGCCACCGAGTGGCGCCGGGCCAGGCGCAAGGGCGGCCCGCTCTCGCTGCTCTTCGTCGACATCGACAACTTCAAGGCCTACAACGACTACTATGGGCATCAGGCTGGCGACGAAGCGCTGAAGGCGGTGGCAAGAAGCATATCGACCAGCATCACGAGGCCTTGTGACCACGTGGCGCGCTACGGAGGCGAAGAGTTTGTCGTGGTCCTGCCTGAAACCGGTACGGCCGGGGCGCTGTGCGTTGCGGAGAAAGTTCGCCGCGCAATCGAGCATCTGCAGGTCGAACATGTGAAAAGCCCGTTCGGGCATGTTACGGTGAGCATTGGCGTTTCGACTACTGGCGCGCCAGGTATTATCGACGTTTGCACGCTGGTGAAGGCTGCAGACGATGCGGTTTACGCAGCCAAGGGGCTGGGGCGGAACCGGGTATGTGCTGGCAGGCATCACGAAGCCCGACTACCTGTCAGATCGAGTCCCGGCTAATACACATGAATGACAGATGGCGCAATGTCAGTCGGGCCGTTTCACTCGGCGACCCGTTCGACGGGTTCGGTCGCACTAGTGGCGGCTGCGTCCCCCTCAGCAATATCAATGCGTTTGTCGCGTTCCGCCAAAGCGCCCAGTATCTGATGATCAGTAATATTAAATATACACAGAAGGTGATCATTTGCTGCAAGCTTGAGCGTTTGCTCGACGGTAAGCCCCGTCAGCAGATCGGCCACCTGTTCCGATATACCTCGCCGGAATATGCCGATGCGACGGTTCTCACGAAGCATGCGCTGCGCAAGCAAGATGTATGAAAGATTGACTTCCCCGATTGCCCGCAGCGTGCCGTAGTCGCTCATGATATGTACGCCATCGCCGGTTGCCTTTAGTGCCGCCAATCGACGCTCACTTGTGGTTGGTGCATTTCCCGTGCGCTCGCAAACGTTTGCCACGAGGTCGGGACGGTCAGCTACTACCGTGAACACTGGCGACGCCGGGTGTGATCAGACTCCCGGCAAGTTCAAACAGGAGATGCTGGGTCAGGGCGCCAGCGTCGTTTCTGGCGATGCAGAGCAATTCGACAAGGGTTTTCGCGATCGGGCTCATGCTCATGCTTGCCTCCGTCCGGCAGCGGGAGGGTGATACCGCTTGTTCTCCTGTCGTGGCGGAAGTATTGGTCAGTTAGATGCCAATTAGAATCAGCTTCGGCGGATCTTTGCGTAGGTATTAGGCATCGCTTTGTCACTCATTTCCTACATCGCTTGCCTCTTAGTGGAAAAGCAACACGTATCCCTTTGACTGGCCTTTCCGTCAGTGCACTCAGTCGTAACGGCTGCTCAGCCGCTCTCCCGGACCGCTGCCACTGGGTCACGGACAGGAATCGTGACCGGACAGGCAGCAACCGACGCCTGGCGATACCGAATGGCGACGGCGCTGGGAATGCGTTGCTGCTTGCGGGGCACCTACAAGCAGCCATTTCGGGTTTTCGCATCATGGAGGCATCGGCGCAGCACGTCACTCTTCTGGCGGAAGCTGCCGTGAGGGCCGCGAGCGAAGCATGTCTGATGTTCAGCTAAGCAGTACCGTTGAAATTCCCGATGTGCGCACGTGCGTGGTTTCGACACGCGCACGTTACACTTACCGGTGCTTGATCGATATCAAGCCGGACACAGGTGCTTTCCGCCAGACTGGTTGCAAATGCCAGGTCCGGGACCGTGACGCGCGGCAGGAGAACTTGAACATGAAACAAGCGGCGTAACGGACAGCACATGAGCGAACTACGTGCAGAAAACGATAAAACTCTCGCGATCCCGGGCGAGCCGGATCAAACAGCTGATGCTGGAATTTCCCAGCTCTATGACCAGGACGCTCGCGGGGTACTTGGCGCCATGCAGGATATCCTCGAACAACGTATTCCGGACGTTATCGACCTTTTTTACTGCCGACTTAATCACCTCGACGTTGCGAGGCAACTGCTGGACACGCTGCCGGAAAGTGAACGCAACCGGTTGCACCTTCGGCAGATCGCAAATCTTAAGCTGATCGCCAGCCCTGGGTTGACCAGCGAAGCGCACTACGACTCGGCGATCAGGGTAGGGCGCACGCACGCCATTGTTGGACTAAGCCGGCAGGATCTGGTCCGCAGCCGCGGGGTTCTCATTGGCGCGCTTCACGATTGCATCGATGGACCTTCCTGTCGTGAAGCGCTGTCCGTGTTGTTGCGCCGGCTTAACCGGGATCTTGCGTGTCAACTGGAAGCATACGAGAACTTGCAGGACGCGCGTCAACGCGCCGTACTCCAGGTGACTCGACTCGCCTGGGCGGCCCAGTGCTATGCCGAACTGATCCGGCAACTCGTCGTGATTGTAGGATCGCTAGAGGAGGTATCGGGATGTGCCATCGGCCGTCCGGATCATCTGGGCATACTCAGGTTTGAGGCTGTGTCGGGTAAGCGAATGGTTCGCTATCTCACAGCAGCTGAGCAATCAAGTCACCCGATCTCGATTCGTTCCGAAGAAGAGAGGGGGCAAGGTCCGGCAGGGCGTGCATGGCGGAGCGGCAGGCCTGAGCGCGTTCTGAATTTTCAGACTGATCCTTGTGCCGTCATATGGCGCGAGGCAGCGCGTCGCGAGGGGTTTCGTTCCAGTGTCGCCATACCGATTCGTGATCCGGCTCATCACCCGCTGGCGATACTGTCCCTGTATAGCTCCTCGCCCGGCGGATATAGCGGCGCCGGTCAGTGTCTTTTCGTTGATCTGCTTCAAACCGTACTGGGCTTTGCAATTGCGCGCATTCAGGCGGCGGAGGGGGCCGCGCGCACGGTTCCGTTTGGCATCCGGCAAAGATGGATCGAACTGATAAGTTCGGACGCGCTTGAGATGTACTATCAGCCGATCATGGATCTGGCATGCGGATCGATTAAAAAGGTCGAAGTATTGGCACGTTTGCGCGACGGAGAGCAACTCATCACGCCTGGCGAATTTTTGGGAGTCCTCTCTGCCGAAGACTATTTCATGCTCTATGTGCGGGGACTTAAGCAAGCACTTGGCCAGCGAAATCTCTGGTTAAAGGCGGGTATTGACATGGGATTGTCTGTCAACCTCCCGACGGAGGCCCTGCAGGACAACCGTTATTTTCAGGCGACACGGGAGGCGCTGGATGAGTTCTCGTGTGCCGCCCGGTATCTGACGCTTGAAGTTCTGGAGACGGAACGTGTACCAACCGGCCTGGAAACCCGTGACGAGTTTGGCAAGTTCAAGGCAATGGGTATTCTGCTGGCGGAGGATGATCTCGGCTCGGGACACAGCAGTCTCGCAAGGCTCAATGAGCTCCCGTTTGACCTCGTCAAGATCGATCGTGCGATCGTTGGGGTTGTGAACCGCGCTGCACTGGATCCGCTGCGCTTCGTCTATCAGTTGACCCGCCTTGGCCATTCTTTGGGAATGTCGGTTGTCGCAGAAGGTATTGAAGATGCTGACCTTATGCCTGCGCTGCATATTCTCGGTGTCGATGCGGTACAGGGATATGCACTTTCACGCCCCATGCCCGCAGGGGAGTTCACTGCGTGGATGCGCGCCTGGAACGGCGCCTCGAGATCCGACTGCATGTCAAACATTTACGTGCAGCATGCGAAACTGATTCTCTGGGAGGAGAGGCTCGCACTGCTGATGCACGATCCGTGGAGTTTGCGGTGGCTGAAGGGCGTGGAAGCTAGCTGGGAGCGAACGTCCATGCCAACCGGTGAGCGCGCACATTTCCTGCTAGCCGCGGAGCCGCCGGGTAGCCCAGGATCGGCTGGCGACCAACCTTTTAATGCTCAATGGCAACGCGACCTGGCACGTATCGCGCTCAGGTTCGGTATGCAAGGTCCAGACTACCGATCGGCTCGTGATCGAATTGCCTCGGAGTTGGGCTAGCTTCTCGTTGTGTAATGCGTCTGGCGGTCGGGATGGTAGCCTCCTGGCGGTTCTGTGCCACGCAGGCAGTGTAGCGTATCAGTTAGGGTGCGAACGGTGACTGCTCCCACCTGCGCGTGGAGTTCGACTCAAGCGGGGACACCGGTGCGTCGAGTGGGCAACGTTGACGCTGCGCTCGGCCCATCATCTCTTCGAGATTGCGCAGACTCAACGCATAAGCCATATCACTTCAGGCATACAGAAAATCACATTAGGCCGATAGTGAAGGCGCTTGAACAACTTGCCGATCCCGGCCGGCAACGGCGTCTTCGACTTCGGCATTCTGGTCTTCATGGAGTTGAAGAGGCGAATTCGGCCGCAGCGCCTTACCGCGACACTGCCTCGTAAAGGGATGGCATGAAAAAAACGAATGGATTTAATGATATTAAATCGCGTTATACATCGAACAATCTTCTTTAAACTTGATGACATCCGGAGTTGGAGAGGCGTCATTCCTCGTACGGAGGGCAGGTAGACAGTTTCATATCAAAGGAGAAAGAGGTGCTCGAGGAGCGGATTCGCCTGACGCAGCTTCGCGACAGGATTGCGACCTCGGATCAGGCCACATCGCTGATTCGTGACGAGATGAGAGAATATGATGCCCCCGGTGCCTCCAAGGCGTCCGCTCTCGTGCTCGACGAGCTCATCCCAAAGTACTCTTTAAGGATTGCCACCAATAACGTGCACGCCGGTGGGCCACGAAATAGACGCGGTGCTTGCCGAAGGGGGCGTCATCGAGCATCGCATGCCGTTCCAGTCGGACCGAATCCTGCGCAATCAAATCAACGCAGGCGAGGCGATGTTCATCGACCCCCATCTTTCCAGAATGGCTGGGCAACGGCCACGATTAGACCGCGCACCTAGCTCCGCAACCGGATCCCAAACCAGCTTGTCCCGTCTCATCTTGCCTGATCTTGCCCGATGGATACGCTACAAAACATGCGGGCCTTCGTCCGCATCGTCGAGGCCGGCAGTTTCACCGCCGCGGCCCACTCGCTCGATTCAACCACCGGCGCCATGTCGCGCGCTCTCTCGGAACTGGAGGCGCATCTGCGCACCCGCCTGCTCAACCGCTCGACTCGCCGCCACGCGCTCACGCCCGCCGGCGAAGTCTACCTGAAACGCTGCAAGCAGATTCTCGCCGACGTCGCCAGTGCGGAAGAAGAAGCCAGCGGCGCTCATGCGCGTCCTGCGGGTACGTTGCGTATGCACAGTTTCGCGAGCATCGGGCAACAGTATGTGCTACCGGCGATTTCGCAGTATCGGGCATTGCATCCCGAGGTGACAGTCGAACTCACCCTGTCGCAGCGCATGGTCGACCTGTTCGAGGGCAGCAGCGATGTATCGCTGGTGACCGCCGTTTCCCTGCCGGACTCCGATCTCGTTTCGCATCGACTGGGCGTGTCGTGCAGCATCCTGTGTGCCTCGCCAGATTACGTGCGGACACACGGCACGCCGCGGAGTCCCGCCGACCTCGTGCATCACGACTGCCTGATCCTCAAGACGCCGACGTCGCCCGTGCATGAATGGACGCTCGAAGGACCGGAGGGCAGCGTCGAAATGCACGTGGACGGACCGGTGCAGGTGAATATCGCGGAGTCGCTCGCGGTGGCGATTCGCGAGCACATAGGTATCGGCATGCTACCCGTTTATGCGGCGATCGAGGGCTTGCGCAACGGCACGTTGGTGCGCGTGCTGCCGCAATTCATCCTGCAAAAGGTCGACGTGTATGCGCTGTATCCATCGCGCAAGTTCGTCGATGCGAAGACGAAGACATGGGTGGAGTTCCTGCGCGCCTATCTGCCGCAGGTAATCGATCGCGACATGGCGCTGCTGGAAGAACTGGCGCGGGGGCAACTCGTGGATACGCCAGTGAACATGGCGGCAATCGCGATGCGTGACGCGCCATATGTCGCGACGAGAGACGCGCGTTGAATGATCGTGCGGGTGATCCGCGATGCTAGAAGCGATGCCTCAGGCCCACTGCCGCGACGAGCTGGTTCGCGCCTGACGCACGGGAGAAGTTCGAGATCTGCGCGCCTTGAATGCCGGTGCCTCCTAGCTGGTTCGCGCGCTGATAGATCGTCTCGGCATAGACGTCGGTGCGCGGCGTGAGAAAATACGTGGACACGATGCCCGCCTGGTGCCACTTCGGATAACGCACGCCGGTAGGCATCGCGAAGCGGCCGAGCGTGAACGTGTAGCCCGCCGATAGGTTCCAGTTCGTCGTTACGTAGTAACGGAGGTTGACTTCAACGTTGTCGAAGCGTACGTCGTCGCCCGGCAGGCTGATCGCGGTGTCGGCTACGTTGTTGATCGAGGTGGCGTTGTCGAGACGCGTTTCGCTGACGATCAGACCCGCCGCGCCTGGACCGAAATGGTACAGGCCACCTGCCGCCCACGTGCGCTGCCGCTCGGCATTGAAGGGCGCGCCGGTGGGGACGGCGCCATCCGTGTTGGCCGTGGACAGGTTCGAGGCGCGGTCGAGCTGGAGGTAGCCTGCGCCAGAGTCGAGGTTGCCGTACTGGTACGAGAAGCCGAAGCTGTATGCGCGGTTGTTCGCGAAGCCGCCCGCTGCATTCGAGAATCCATACAGGGCCCCCAGTTTCAGGTTTCCCAGCACGGGCGTGACGTATTTGACCGAATTGTTGATGCGCGTGTAGTTGTCGAGATTGTCGTTGTCGTAGACGTGCGCGAAGCCCGCGCCGCCATAAGACGTTCCGCCGAGCGCGAACGGTTCGACGAACTGAACGACTTCGTCGAACTGACGCCCCATCGTGAGCGTGCCCGCGCGCTGCGACGAGAGCCCCATCCATGCCTGGAAGCCGAACAGGCGCCCTTGTTGCGCTGCGTTGCCATTCATCACGGAGAATCCGTTGGTGAGCGTGAAGATCGCACTAAGATCGCTGCTGAGCGGCTCGGTGCCAGACAAGGCCCAACGGCTGATGTTGATGTCGCCGTTCTTCGCCTGCCAGGCGCTTTGATGCCCGTTCGTGTTGCCCGCGTCGCTCACATACGCGATGCCGGCGTCGATAGACCCGGACAGGCGTAGGGACTGAGCGTCGCTGGTGGAACTGGCGAGTGCGATCGCGACATTCACCATGCCAATTTCGAGTTTTATTTTCTGACTAGGCATATGTTTTTCCTTTTTATAAGTAATGCGTAATAAGTCTTCGAGTCCATCGTGTTGACGGAACTTCTGATTATGTGAGTATAAATTTTGTAATGCTATGCGTTTTAGCATCGGTATATTTGATTGAGAACGGCGACGAAGAAATCACGGCTTCTGCAAGAGAGTGTTCCAGATAGCTCAACGATTCAGCTGACAGGCGGCTGAAAGCCGTGCGAGGGGTATCGATCGATTTGCGATTTGGAAATCGCCATATCTTGCTTGACGGTTACCGGAGCGGCGTCAAGAAGACCGGCAACAGCTATGTCCGGCGGGTATTCATCGAAGCAGCGTGGACCTATCGTTATGCTGGACGAAAGACAGCGATGCAGCAGCGGTGCGCAGAGCGTACAGCCCTTGAAGTCCGGGAGATCGTCAAGTGCGCGAAAAAGCGTCTGTGTCAGTGCTTTCGAAACTTGATAGCTCGTGGAAATCTGGAGAACCAGGTCTGTACTGCCATTGCGCGCGAGCTCATCGGCTTTATCTGGGCTATCAGTCAACAAGACGCACCGCTCAGCCGAGCTTGGTCGGAGGCCGGGGGACGAGCACGCAACAGGGTGTTTGGGTCAGGACAAGGGAGAGGTGGGAGAAGCCTCGCGCTTACACTAGGAGGCAACCGGAAACTGCATGGAAGTGCGTGACAAGCGCCGCCCGCTAAGGCCCGTTCGCCTCGATCGGGTCACGCCGTGGGGGACAAACGGCACGGCTGCGAAAAAGACCCAGACCGTGGCGGTCTGGGCAAGGTTGGAGCGCGGGGCGCGCGCTCCAACCGGAGGGTCCGCCAGGAACCGGCGCTTCACGCGCGCTCAACCCGGCTTGCCTGCGACTCGCAGGCCGCAGGGGATTACTGGCCGAAGTAGACCGGCTTCATGCCGTCATCCGACGGGCGCACGACGGCGGGTGGACCCGATGCCGACGAACCCGCGGGAGCACCGCCCACCGCGCTGTTCCGCGCAGCGACCTTGGCTTCGGCAGCCTCGATGGCCTCCGGATAGTGCGCGTTGTCACCGTCGCCGGGGCGATAGCCTGCGTTTTCGAGCTGGATGAGTTCTGCGCGCACTTGTGCGCGGGTCAGCGGCGCGTTCGACTGGGCGAACGAAGCAACCGGGACGATAAGGGCAGCGGCAACGAAAATAGCCCGAACAAGCGACTTCATGATGACGACCTCCAGTTTGGTAGGTATTGGGTGCGGCATTTGCTGCAACCCATGACAAGAAGTGTAGAAGTCGTATGACTTGCGGTTAACCCCTGATTACCAAAGGCACTTTTCCGGCAGACGGAAGGATCGGCAGGGCCCATCTTCCGCGTGCTCGTGCGAAAACATCGCAAGGCCACGCCGATCACCACGGAACGGTTCGCCAGAGATAGTCGACGTCATGCCGCCGGCGCGACTTTCGTGAGCGTCGATCACCGTGCTGTGGCACCCGCGTTGGGGAGTGAACCCCGCGCGTCGTTGGCCCAGACAACTGGGCTTCGATTTGCCGCTGGAAGTTTCCGCGCTGACTGGATCGCATTACGAATCGAAAGGGAAGCGGCTAGATCGCTGCTATCGCAGAGGCGGCACCGGCGAGTTGTTGCTGCGTGAGTTGTTCGAGCAACGCCATGTCCCGGGCGATGACTTGTGAAAGATGCACGCGCAGGAATTCCACCCACGTCCTCGTTTTTGCATCCACGAACTTGCGCGACGGATAGAGCGCATGAATGCTGTTCTTCTGGAGTACGTGCCGCGGCAGCACGCGCACGAGCGTGCCGTCGCGCAGGCCTTCTATCGCCGTATAGACTGGCAGCATACCGATGCCCAGGCCCTCGCGTATCGCCACCGCGAGAGACTCGGCAATGTTGACCTGAACCGGACCGCTCACATGCATTTTGGCGCTGCCTTCGAGGCCTTCAAGCGTCCATTCGTGGGCGGGCGTGCCTGGCGTCCTGAGTATCAGGCAATCGTGACGCGCGAGATCCGCCGGTGTGCGAGGCGTGCCGTGCTTTCGTACATATTCCGGCGACGTGCAAAGGATGCTGCACGAGCTGCCCAGTTGATGGGAGATGAGATCGGAATTCGGCAGCGACGCTGCGGTGATGACCGATACGTCGCTGCTGCCCTCGAACAGATCCGGCAGCGACTGCGAAAGGGTGAGTTCGACTGTTACTTCGGGGTGCATCATGCGATAGCGCGAGATGGCGGGCAGGATGTACTGCTGGCCGATGCTCGCAAAGCTGTGCATGCGCAGCGCGCCCGCGGGGCGTTCGTGTGCGCCGCCGGCTTCTTCTTCCGCGCGTGCGACGTCGGCAAGTATCTGCTTGCAGCGTCTTAGATAAACCTCGCCGGCCGGCGTGAGCGCGAGCCGGCGCGTCGAGCGGTTGAGCAGACGGGTGCGAATACGGGCTTCCAGTTCCGAGACCGCGCGTGACACCGCACTCGTGGGTGAATTGAGCGACTGGGCCGCAGCCGTGAAACTGCCGGCTTCGACGACGCGGACCAGTACTCGCATGTTTTGTAGAGTATCCATCAGACCTGCCAGACTTCCTTGTGAATATTTTTTGTTCGCTGTAAAAGCGATATTGTCGCTGGTTGCGATTCGCCATTGTTGAGCGATCTGGAACGGAGGTTCTTTTTGTCTTCCATTAATTCGGCCGATTGAGCCTCATACAATCGGCGCCCGAACCCGCCGTGCGCAGCGGCTCTCTTCGTAACATATCGGGTGTCGTGCTTTCTCCATGAATCGCGTGCGAGCAGTAAATCGAGCGATAAATCTGCGTCATCGCGCCCGAGTTATCTCACGCGCATTGCGGCTCGGCCTGCGCGATTGGCAGGCCAGTCATGGCGCGATCTGGCTTCACCTGCTCAAGACGGTCACGGCCGCTTTGCTCGCAACGGGCATTGCGATGCTGTTCGACATGCCGCAGCCGCGTATCGCGATGACGACGGTATTCGTGCTGATGCAGCCGTTGTCCGGCATGGTCTTCGCAAAGAGCGTATATCGCATCGTGGGCACCGCTGTGGGTATGATTGCGGCGGTGGTGCTGGGCGCGGTGTTTATTCAGCAGCCCGAGCTATACATCATGGGTATCACGGCATGGGTCGCCGCCTGCACGGCGGCGGCCATGCGCAATCGGCATTTTCGCTGGTATGCGTTCGTGCTGGCGGGCTATACTGCCGCGTTGATCGGCATTCCGCTCGTGATGCAGCCCAACGGTCTCTTTCTCGCCGCACTCGGGCGCGGGGCCGAAGTGGCCGTGGGGATTCTGTGCTCTGGCGTGGTTAGCGCCGTCATCTTGCCCCGGCAAACGGTCTCGCTGCTGGAGAGCACACTGCGCACACGGTATCTGGACTTCACCTCGTTCGCGGCGCTCGTTTTGTCGAGCGGGCTCGAAAGAGGCGCGTTCGAAGGGCGATTCGCGAAACTCGTCGATGAGATCGTGGGTTTCGAGGCCACGCGTGCATTCTCGTTTTTCGAAGACCCGATCATGCGCGCGCGCAGCCAGTTGCTGGCGCGGTTGAACGGGGAGTTCATGGACGTGTGCGCGCGTTTGCACGCGCTGCGACAACTGAAAAAGCGCCTGCGCTGGAGCGAGGAAGCCATCGCGCCGCTCGCGCCGTATTTCAGCGAGCTTGCCGCGCTGCTCGCGCAGCGACCGCGCCAGGGCGAAGATGATCACGCGTACGCGCTGCGCATCGCGCAAGGGCTGGAGACGTTCATGCGGACGCTGCCGTGCCACGTGCGCGAGACGCGCCGGCCGCTAGAAGCTGCCTTGCCCGACGTGTTGCAGGAATTCGATACGTCGGCCGAGCTGATCTATCGCTTCGCGGCCGAGATCGTCCGTTACAGCCGCACCTGGGCGTCGCTCAAGCACGCGGGCCTGCCCACCGAGCGCCGCATCACCCGATATGTGCCGCGCACGAGCTGGCACGTGGTGGCGTTCACCTTCATGCGCACGGCCGTGGTGGTCGCCACGCTCGGCTGGTTCTGGGTGGAGACGGATTGGCCCAGCGGTGGCCTTGCGATGATCGCGGCCGCTCTGACATGCGCACTGACTTCGTCCGCGCCGCGCGCCACGCGCATGGCCTTCCAGATGGCCGCAGGCGCGGGTTGCGCAGCCGTGTTGGGCTATCTGCTCATGTGCTACGTGTATCCGAACGTCGACGTTTTTCCGCTGCTTTGCGCCGTGCTCGCACCGTTATTCGCTCTGGGTGCATTCCTCGCGACGCGCGCGCGCATCGGAGGCTTCGGTGTGGGCTTCTCCGTGTTCCTGTGCTTGCTCGCAGGCCCCGACAACGTCATTGTCTATACGCCGGATCTGCTGATCAACAACGGCATCGCGGTCGTCGCGGCGATGGTCGTGGCCGCGCTCGCATTCGCGGTGGTGTTTCCGCCTCACATGACCTGGCTTGTCGAGCGCATGCGCGCGGCGTTGCGCGCTCAGGTCATGCTTGCGTGCCACGGCGAACTGGATGGCCTCAATCAGGCGTTTCAGTCGGGCACGCACGATCTGATGCACCAGTTGCGGCTTCTCCTCAACGGGCGCGCGCAGGCGCATCGGCGCGCACTGCGTTGGATGCTGATCACGCTGGAAGTGGGCCACGCCGTCATCGACCTACGCCACGAGGCGCAAACCGCCGCGTGGATGGATGCAACGGACAGCCGATGGGGCACGTGCCTCGAGCAGGTCAAATGCGATATCGCGCAGCTTTTCGAACATCCCGGCGCCGAGCAACTCGAACGCGCGCTGATTGCGGTGCGCGCGGTCACTTGGATCGCTCAGCAGGCGCTTCCCGGCGTTCGCCACGACCGCGAGCGCCGCCACGACGTGCAGCGGCTCCTTAGCCATCTGCATTTCATCCGCAGCGCGCTCATCGACCATGACACTCCGCTCGGCGCGATTGCGCGCCAGGCCGCGTTTCACCGAACGCGGCGCGGGCGGACCGCTTGAAGACGAGGGCCCGTCGATCTTGCTGTGGTCTGCAAAGATGCGATCCACGCCGCGTCCTTAATCATTTCGACTCCAGATCATATAGTCGCATCACTGCTTACACAGTACGTGATAGCACTGGAGATAAAGATGAAGTCCGTGAAGATCGCTGTTGCTGCCTGTTCGCTGTTTGCCGTCGCCGGTGCTTATGCGCAGAGCGAGGCACCGGCAGCGGGTGTCCCCGAACATGTCGCGCAATCCGCCGCACCACAGGCAGCGCAAACCCCTGCCGGTAGCGAGAGCGCAAAACCTGCAAAGAAGGACGAATGCGTCGGACCAGTCAGCTTCTGCAATATCTATTTCGGTAGCTGAGATCGAGCGCAGCGCGCGCAGAGAAGACGCTTCTCCCTGGCCACGGCGTCGGCAGCCTTGCGAGGCAAGTGCGAAAAGTTTTGCTGGAAGCGGGATGGCGTACCGTGGGGCGGAACCAGGATTCGTTGACCCCCAACGCGCTGGGATTACTGCGTGAGTGCCCGTGTTGCCTACCCAACCCGCAGAGCCTGCGGCTCACATGGAGGAGCGTGGCAGGCACTTATTCCCTTTCGGCGTTGCCGGCTTGATCCGGTGTTTTGAGAGATCGCACCCTACGCCGCGAGCAATTTGCTCCGCCCGTTCAGTGAGCCATCAGGACACTCATTCATGGGGCGCCCCACATTCAGGAAAACAGGTTGCAAACGCGTGACCCGCAACAAGCTCTTGCCGCTGGCTGCCTCAATGGTTCGCACGACCTCGTTGCAAAACCATCTGGCGCTCGAGGCGCTGCGCAGCCGCTACGGCGCGAGCCTTCATGTCACGCTGCTCTTTCGCACCCTCTATCTGACCTACCTTCTGCATGACACCATCGAGCAGGGCTGCGAGCCGGACGTGTTCCAGAACGCAGAATCCGCGTTGTATCGATGCAGCCTGCGTGCCGGCGAGGACGGTTCATGGCAGCTTGCCGCAGCCGATATCGACGCGCTAAAGATCGTACTGACCGTGCACGATTGGCAGCTTCAGTTGGTTCCAGCACATGTGTACGAGTCTGCATGTGCGTACCTGCGTGACTACTTGATAAGCGGTGAGCAGACTGTCATCCCCGCGTCATCGAGTGATGCGATGGGCCGCAATGCCTAACTTGCGTATTGAGAGCATCAGCGTGCCGAAAAATTATTTCGGCACGCTGATGTTTTGATCGTTGTCGCAGAACGCCGATCGTCCGCCTGGCCGTTGTTGCGACAGGAGTCGCGGTGAGGCGGTCGTCACGGTCTCGCGCGCCAGCGAAGGCGCGCGCGGCGATGGGGGTCA